>DPWF01000177.1:0-4399 GCA_003526435.1 Chitinophagaceae bacterium
TTTTAATGATGTAGATGATGGAAAGAAAAATTGTGTACCTGGTAAATCCTATTTCAGGTACTTCAAAAAAAGATGGGATCAAAAAACTGATTGAAAAGGAAACAACTGCAAAAGGAATTCCTTTTGAAATCATGCATACCAATGCTGGTGGACATTATCAGTTACTCAGGGAAAAAATTCGCGCTGAACATATTACAGATGTGGTGATCATTGGTGGCGATGGTACCGTGAATCAGGTTACCCAGGCTTTACATGGGCTCCCGGTTCAGTTTGGAATTATCCCGCTAGGTTCCGGCAATGGTCTCGCCCTGGCTGCACGTATTCCCACCAAACCAGAACTCGCACTATCCTTAATATTCAATGGCAATTCCCGGCCTATTGATGCTTTTATGGTGAATGATCATTATTCCTGTATGCTGAGTGGTATAGGCTTCGATGCACAGGTAGCGCATGATTTTGCCAGCAAAGCATCACGTGGATTACTCACCTATACACAACAAAGCATCATCAATTATTTTAAAGCAACTCCTTACCAGTTTGAGATTAAGCTTGATAATTTTTCTTTCTTTTCAGATGCTTTCTTTATCAGCATTGCCAATAGTAACCAGTTTGGTAACAATTTCAAAATAGCCCCGCAGGCAAGTCTGCACGATGGCATGCTTGATATTGTAATCGTACAGAAAATGAATAAAGCCAAATTACCTTTTGCCATTCTCCGGCAAATCAGGGGTAATAATAAATTGCAGCAACTGGTTGAGGATATGACCAGGAAAAACATTCTCTATTTCCAGACATCACAAATCACCATTCGAAATTTAAAACTTGCCCCATTGCACATTGATGGTGAGCCAAGAGAAACAGCAGATGAGTTTTCGGTTCGCATCATGAAAGATTATTTTTCACTGATACAGCCCGACTAATTATTTCATTAATGCTCTCAGCCGTTTAAATTCTTTTTGGTTGTCTTCAGCGCCCAGTGCCATGGCAATATCCCGTCTTTCTGCAGCAGTAATGTGAAAACTCAGACTGGCCGGTGCCTCTTTTCTTGAAGGTACATACTGAAAACAAATCCGGTGAAACTGCCGACCGTAGGCTTCAAAACTATATTCAAGCTGATCGTGCTGGTAATAATCCTGCAATTTGTACCAGTTATTCTGCAGCAATAAAAAAGGTTTGGTAAAAGTGCCTATCAGACTGGTTCCTTCCAGTGGGCGATCCCAATCACTGAGACTCCTGTCTCTCAATTGCAACAGCACAACTTTACTCGTGTTTTCTTTCAGCCAGTCGTGAAATACCTCCACAAAACGCAGCGATGTTTCCTGACCAAAATTATCGCGTAGCCCCGCATCCATTACATCAATAACCGGGTTGGTAGGCAACCATACATTGGGCAATACATAAGGGAAAGTAGCATTCATGCGAAGAGCCGACAAGATTCCAATATTCCCTGCATTCTGTTTATTGAAAAAACTTTGAAAGTCGATCGCATCAGCATCAAAAGGTTGTATGTTGGCCGAATCAGTAACGGGTCGCATCATGAAACGTGCAGGATGTGTAGCCATCACTAGTTTTCGTCCGTCACGCGTAATCACTGCGTTAAAAAAAATGAGTGGTATTTCAGCCTTTTGTTCAGCCACCTTATAATCGTGTAAGGTTTTATCGAGATACCCATGTGTATTTTCATTCAACTTTTGTTCAAAAGCATAGCCCCTGTCTTTGGTGTACCTGTAACCATGTTTCATAAATGGTTTAGCGGGACCCATCAGGTCGCGGGTAACAAAAGATGAAAATAAGGGGCTCAATAAATCATTGGAAATATCTTCTACATACTGTTGATCCTGCAGATTAATATTTGCTCCTTTTAATTTCCTGTGATAAAGCTCCCTGAAATAAGCAGCACCCAACATACCACCCGATGCACCACTGATGAGAAAAGTACGTTTCATCAGATCTCCACCAAACATACTGTCTAACTGTTGTAATGCATTCATGGTAAAAGTGGCGCTCCTGATGCCACCGCCACTGGTGTTAATGAGAAACATAACAGGTTTATCGCTACCCTGTTTTGCTTTCCACTGATCAAGCATGCGGATATATACTTTTTTATCCGCAGCAATATCCGCATCATTTGCCAACTGCATTACCGATTCCCTTGAATAAAAAGGTCTTGCTGTGGTGTCGGCATAATTCACACCATATGCTTTATTACGAAGGTCAATGATGTCTTTTTGATATAAAAAATTCACCAGCAGGTACAATACCACAACTACAGGAAGACTCCAGCTATGTAGAAAAGTAGAGATGGCTCCCGATGCTGCAATCAGGATGGCGAAGAAAATGGTAATACTGGCGGCAGCGGGTAATTGAAATAGCCTGGCATCAGATATATAGCCAATACCGATCAGGAAAAAGAAAGCAATGGTAATGGCAATCACTGCTGCAAAATGGTGCCGCTTAAAAACAGCGTCTAAAAAAGCCAGGCTGTAATGACGTATATCTCTTGGTTTCCGCAATGCCAGTTTAGCACTGAAAAACCAATCGATCCGCATTTCTGTACGCTCCTTTGGTAAAGGATTATTTTTAGAAGCAAGTGCATAATGTACGTTGGCCGTATCAATTACTGAAGCCATACTTCTGTAAATGGTTTTATCTGCACCAAAAAAATAGGCAAAAGCAATCAATATAGATAAGATGATGCCTACTGCAAAGCCCACTACCATCCAGATAATATCTACTGTTCCAAACAATTCCTGGTAACGTGCATAGGCCACTGCTTTTATGAAATAGAATACCAGAAAAATCAATGGCAATACTGCATTATTGATACAGTATTTTAAAAAGGGCTGGGCCGTAGTGGCTAGAAACCGAAAATATTTGCTGAATAAAATAAAAGTGGTGATGTTCCAGCTCATGATAAAAATACCCAGTGCAAATCCAACGATGGCAGTACTGAGCACATTGATTTTGCCAAAATATTCCGGAGCGAGAAACAGTGAATCGGCACCATAAGTACGCATAAACCCACCTGCCACTGTAGAGAACAGGATATACCAGAATACCAGAAATACCTGATACCTGCGAAAATGAAGCAAGAATAACTGAACAGGTAAAGAAAACCAGAAACCTGATAAATATTGTTTCAGTTTGTCCATTTCATACAACATTGCGATTGAAAACTGGTGCATTCAATCTTTGTTCCGCCGGGTTTAATTACTCGTACTGTGCTTACGCAATAGAAACAGCATAGCAACCAGTGATAACAATAAACACATACCGGTTAGCTGGTGTATTTGTGCCATCCATTCAAATGTACCCCATTTACCCGGTATGATTCCTGTACTGGTTAAGATAGTTAAAATTCCCAATAAGACCTGTAAGAACGTAAGGTATAAAGGAACCCTTTTAATGTTTTCAAACAATATGGAACCTTTATGTTTAGCCAGGCGAATGGTCCATAAAATTATCCAAACCAGTATGATGTAAGCCAGTCCACGGTGTATAAAATGAATCAGTATTTTATTATCAATAAAATTCAGCAGAAAAGGTTGATGAGAGAATAAAGATGCCGGCACCCAGTCTCCATTAATCTTTGGCCAGCTTGCAGCCACATTGGCCGCTTTATGACCCGCCACTAATGCACCATATAATAATTGAAGTATCAATAAACCAATCAACCACAGATTGGTTTTTCGCAATGAAGGGCTAACGGTCTTTTGTTGTTCATTTACCAACAATTTCAAAGCAAACCAGAATGTGTAACAAAGTAATCCCAATGCAAAAATAAAATGCAATGCCAGCCTGGTAGGTTTTACATATACGGCATCGCCCGTAAGCCCACTCGCCACCATGATCCAGCCCACTGCTCCCTGCAATGCACCCAGCAGAAATAAAATCACCAACGGACGAACCATTTCTTTTTTAAAATGCTTACGTACCATAAACCAGATAAAACCACCAGCAAATACGAGTCCTATTAATCTTGCCCACAAACGATGAAACCATTCCCAGAAGAAAATAAATTTGAAGTCTGATAAACCAAATTCAAAATTGAGCAGTTGAAACTGAGGCGTGGCTTTGTATTTTTCAAACTCTGCCTGCCAGGCCTGTTCATTTAATGGAGGCAATGTGCCGGTAATGACATCCCATTCTGTAATAGATAAACCACTGCCTGTTAACCGGGTAATTCCTCCCAATGCCACCTGTATTATGGTCATCAATACCCCTAACAACAACCATCGTGCTACCAGCTTTGAAGACCTGTCGTTCAACTGCTCCATATATATTTTCTTGGTTGTGGCAAAGTTATTGGGTTATTAAAAGGATCAGCCATTTTGTTTGATTGATTTTACAATTTCTCCGCGAAATCTCTGCATTCTCTTATTATATGGGCTGGATGTCG
>DPWF01000177.1:4404-7863 GCA_003526435.1 Chitinophagaceae bacterium
GGAAATTCACCGCAGAGCTGTTTGCGATAACAGAAAAAAATTAGCTCCATGTCATCAAGTTTCTGGAATTTTATGGTCATGCTCCTACCCTTTTATCAGGAAAAATTAACTGAAGCTGGCTGCGATGAAGCCGGACGTGGTTGTTATGCGGGGCCTGTTTTTGCCGCTGCCGTTATATTGCCAAAAAAATTTCATCATCCTTTACTGAACGACAGCAAACAGGTAAATGCCCGGCAAAGAGATTTACTCAGGAGTATCATAGAACAGGAAGCCATCAGTTGGGCTGTTGTTTCGGTTGGAAATGAGGAAATAGATCAGATCAATATCCTGAAAGCCTCTTTCAAAGCCATGCACCTGGCCATCGCACAACTTAAATCCTCTCCACAATTATTACTGATTGATGGGAACAGGTTTATTCCTTATCGAAACATCCCGCATCATTGTATTGTAAAAGGTGATGGAAAGTACAGCAGTATTGCTGCTGCCAGTATTCTTGCCAAAACTCATCGCGACGAGTACATGATGCAATTGCATGATCAGTACCCTCAATACGGATGGAACAATAACAAAGGATACGGAACCGCTGAGCATCGTAAAGCCATTGAAGCACATGGTCTTTGTGAATATCACAGAAAAAGTTTCAATATCATGCCGCCACAGTTAAGTCTGCCTATCTGAGCATTATTCATTCCATTCTCCGGCTCCTTCCCGAATCACTTCATAACTGTCTTTGGTACAGTCAACAACGGTAGAAGGTATCATACCACCATTACCGCCATCTACCACGATATCAACCAGCTTTTCAAATTTTTCATAAATGATAGCCGGGTCGGTGTATTCTTCAACCATTTCGCCCGGGAGTGAGGCCGATAAAATTGGATGACGAAGTTCGTGCACAATCTGTCTGGCAATATTATTATCAGGCACCCTCAAACCAATTGTACTTTTTTTACTCTGTAAAATTTTAGGCACTTCCTTACTCGCAGGTAAAATAAAAGTAAAGGGGCCCGGTAAATAGCTTTTTAGTAACCGATATAAAGGCGTTGAAATACTTTTTGTGTACTGGCTCAAATCGCTGAGATCATAACAAACAAAGCTCAGTTGTGCTTTATTCGGATCAACTTGTTTGATTCTCGCAATTCGCTCTACTGCTTTATGCTGAAAGATATCACAACCCAATCCATAGATTGTATCGGTAGGATAAATAATGACACCACCAGAAAGCAGGCATTCTGCAATCATACGCAGGTGCCTGGGGTTAGGATTATCAGGATGAACTTCCAGCAGCATGAATAAATATAAGCTAAAATGGTAAAAGATAAAATTGTATGCATTATTAAGGTAAACCCAGGGGTTACGATCTTTTCAAAGAATACATAACACATTCGATTGCGATTGTCCTGATTATGCTTTTATTAACAATGAGTTCCTCTTATTTTTGCAAAAACTTCAACCATGCGTTTACAGGCAGTTGATATAGCTGACAAAATCAGCCCTGCAGATTTTAAAAAGCATTACTACCTGCCCAAAAAACCGCTGGTAATTCGTAACATGGCCAAAAACTGGCCGGCTTATGATAAATGGAACTGGGATTATTTTAAGACACTAGTCGGCGATAAAAAAGTAGGATTGTATAACAACATCAAAAGCGATGCTTATACACCCATTAATACAGCGGATGATTACAAAACTTTCGGCGACTATATTGATATGATCAGAACAGGCCCTGCCGCCTGGCGCATTTTTCTGTTCAATATTTTTGAGCATGCCCCACAACTCACCAAAGATTTTACATGGCCCGATGAATTGATGAGCGGTTTTGTAAAAAGATACCCCATGCTGTTTGTTGGTGGCGCTACCAGCATTACCCATATGCATTTTGACATTGACATGAGTCATATACTGCATACACAGTTTGCTGGAAGGAAAAAAGTTTTATTGTTTCCTTTTGAAGAACAATACAAACTTTATCGCAAACCTTTTGAAGTATTGAGTCTGGCCGATTTCAGCAACTATCATCACCTGAATGGATCACCTGATTATGTACAGTTCCCTGCATTAAAACTGGCCAATGGCTATGATATTACGCTTGAGCATGGCGATACATTGTATATGCCGGCAGGATACTGGCATCATATGGAATACCTGGACAGTGGATTTGCCATGAGTTTAAGGGCAATGCAATCATCGGTTAGTGGTAAACTCAATGGCGTATGGAACCTGTTTGGCATGCGTAATATTGATACACTGATGAAGAAGGCCATACCGCATCCCTGGTATAACTGGAAGAAGAAGAAAATATTCGAATATGCTGAAAAAGAACTTCGGAAAGAACCCTATTAAACCCTGCAAAAAGAAATAGAAAAAGGCGGCCTTGTGCCGCCTTTTTCACTTGTAACCCCTAATGAAAACTGAATACGAGAAAAATTACAGGCATTTCTGCTGTTTTTTCTCTACCCGACGTAAATGTAGTGTAGTACGCAAAAAAATCCAACGTTGAAAACACCCAAATTAATAGGGTGTTTTCACTGATAATAATTCGGTGAAAACATCAAAGATAAATTCAGAAGAAAACAGAGATTTGCAACACAAAAAAATGTAATTTACTACCCAAAATCTGCATCATCCACCCTGGATGTGTGTTTTGTATTGTTGTTAATTGTTTTGATATGATTCAGATCGCCCTGGTTGATGACCATGTACTGTTAAGAAACGGGCTTGCCTCACTGGTTAACTCTTTTAGTGGATATAAAGTATTGTTTGAAGCCAACAGCGGAAAACACATGATTGAATTATTGGACCCCAATAATTTACCCGATGTGGTGCTTTTGGATATTACCATGCCCGATATGAACGGTTATGAAACTGCTTTATGGCTCACCACACATTATCCGCAGGTAAAAATTCTGGCCCTCGCCATGTTGAACGATGAACGTTCCATCATCCGCATGTTTAAAAATGGAGCCAAAGGATATTTACTGAAAGACAGTAAACCACAGGAACTCAAAGCAGCACTGGATGGCATTGTTACGAAAGGCGTATACCTGAATAAACTGATGTGCGACAATATCATGCATACCATGAAAACTTCACCCGAAGAAGATGCAGATATTAAAAAATTCACCGAACTCACCGATCAGGAAAAAGAATTCCTGGGTTGGGCCTGTACCGATAAATCTTATCGTGAAATAGCAGAACTGATGGGAACCAGCTTACGTAATGTAGATGAAACAAGAGATACCCTTTTCCAGAAATTGCAAACCGCCACAAGGGTTGGACTTGCTCTCTTTGCCATTAAACATGATATCGCCAGGTTATAATTTTCGTCTCTCTTCGATCGATTTTGTTGAATAAAAAAGTCCCGGTCAGCAAACCGGGACTTTTCTTAAAACAGAAGAACAGAGAAGCAGCAGAATTTTCAACTTCAAAGTTGGATATTTCTCTGTTATTCTGTTTTAC
>DPWF01000302.1:0-2192 GCA_003526435.1 Chitinophagaceae bacterium
TCCTGTTGTTTTTAAACTGTTTGGAGAAGAAGCACTGAAGAAATATTTGGCTGAGCAGGAAAAAAAGGAGTTGAATTAAAACAATGATAAAGAATAGAAATTGTGATATTAAAATCAAGAATGCAAGAGAAGATTAGATAACATGGGTCGGAACCCTGCTTTGGTTTCCTTATTTATAATGAACCAATTTATGGAGCAGGGTTTCTGAGTCCTACCAACTTGAAAATACGAAATTGGTTTGAGCTCCTTAATATTTTTCGAAATTGTAAAACGCGATTAATTTTTGAAATCAATTTCATAAACTATAAGCTAAGCCTTAACTGGAATGAAAAATGGGAAATTGAATATTGCCATATTAATGTTAATTAGCATTGCATTCCTTTTGTTAGCATACAACAAAGGAATGAATGAAGACATAAATGGGGATTTCTATATCTATTATAAAGGGGGGAAAGACTTTTCTGAAAATAAGCCAATTTATACCCTAAGGCTTAAAGACGGTGGCTTTACTTATCCACCTTTTGCTGCAATGTTTTTTTCAGCTTTTTCATTTTTTCCCTTTCACATTTCAGCAATTTTATTTTGTTACATAATAAATTTTATTCTATGGGGATACTCATTTTTCCTTTTGTATAAAATTTCAAAAGAGTTTTTTCCTGCGAAAAACTGCACAGTACCATTATTACTAGCGTTTCTTTGCTCTGCTAGATTTTATTGGCACAATTTCATTTGGGTACAAGCTAATCTGATTGTGTTAAACACGACATTATTCGGAATATTGTATTATTTACGAGGAAGGTACAACTTGAGTTACTTATTCTTTTTAGCAGGATGCTTTCTTAAAATAATACCAGTTATTTTCCTGATTTGTATAGCTTTAAAAAGAGGCTATAAAGATTGGGGTAGAATAATACTATTAAGTCTTCCATTCATAATTGTTCCATTTATATTTAGAGGATTAGAAAGAGGTATCGGTGATTGGGTAGATTACTACAATGCATTTATCCGACCTTTTGCAAGGGGGCAAATTGATGGTGATTTAATTAGTATGGGCATCCCTTCTTTTCTTACTAAGCTAAATACTGGAAATGACTCGCTGGGGATTTCGCCAAGTCTTCGTTTAACCCAATATAATCTTGAATTACTGATACGGGTTATTCAAGTATTATTATTAAGTGGTTTTTTTGGTCGAGTTATTTACCGTATTCTTAAACATAAAGGTAAAGCATTTACAGGGGTTGATTTTTGCTTCATGTTTCTTATATCATTATTAATACCTGGAAGAGTTTGGGAGCATCATCATGTTTCAACTTCATTTATTTATCTCTATTTATTTGCGTCACTTAGATTTGAAGGGTATAAAAAAACGAAATACACAGTACTGACTTTTTGTATTTTTATAGGTGTTATAGGAACCGATACTATAGGCGGTACTTTATATGATTTTTCCCAATTTTACTGTTTTATTACAATTTTAATGATAATAATATCGGTGATTTTGCTAGTATCAAAGACAACAATACCTTTTGCACAGTTTAACGAGACAAAGGGGTTAATAAAAGAAGGGGAGCAAAACCGACAACTTAATGTAACGAAAATGAAGATATTATTAGGACTATCGTAAAATCGAAAAGTTACTTATAAAGAAGTGCTGCAATATTTTATTGAAACAGGGGGAAACGAATCCGACAAGATTGCTGTGGCATGGAAAAGGTAAGAGTTGAGATTGATTTCAGATTCCTTAAATAATATCAGCAGTAAATTATTAAATATGTTCAAAGAATTTCCTTCATTACATCCTCTTGCAGTACATTTCCCCATCGTATTGATCTTATTGGCTGTGGTTTTACAGGCCGTGCTTGTTTGGAAAGACCTGAATCAGATCAGGTGGGTTACACTTGTTATTATGGGTGGGGCCTTTTTTTCATCGCTTGCTGCCAGCACGGTTTTTCATGCAGAGCCGTCTGCTGACGCTCCCAAAGCAGCATTGGAAATATTTGAACAGCATGAGAAATATGCCCAACTGACACTTTGGATGAGCGGTATTACTTTTTTGCTGAAAAGCATCGGGATATTTTTCAAAATCAATCGCCACTCATTTGAAATTATTGTATTGATTGCCGCCATCATTGCTGCTGTTTTCCTTTCCATTGCCGGACATCACGGTGCAAGGCTTACCCATGTGGCAGGTG
>DPWF01000302.1:2226-3969 GCA_003526435.1 Chitinophagaceae bacterium
GTAATATGGATGACATGAAGAATATGGATATGAAAAATGATACGGCAATGAAAATGACCGATACCATGCAGGGAATGGAAAACATGAAGGCGGATTCTTCCATGAATATGAAAGACATGAATATGCCCGACATGGATAAAAATACAGGCATGAACAATATGAAGGACATGAAAAACATGAAAGGAATGGATAAGATGAAAGACATGAAGAATATGCCCGGTATGGATAACATGAAAGACATGGAGGGTATGGAAATGGATTCTTCCATGAACATGAAAGATATGAACAACATGCCGGGAATGGATAAGATGAAAATGGATTCATCAATGAATATGAAAGACATGAACAAAATGGACATGCCTGAGATGGGCAACATGAAAATGCCGTTGAAAAATCCGATGGATACATTGCGTTTTCCTGACAATAACCCGGCCCGTAAAAAGAATTATAAGCAGACAAAACAACAAATAATATCATTATGAAGAAACTGCTTTCACTTGTTTTCCTGATTCCGGCTTGCACTTTTGCACAGATGAATCACTCCATGCCCCGAGCAATGGATGATGGACCCCCAAAAATAACTTCGTACAATTTCCCTTTAAAGAAAACCCCACTTGCTCCCGGAAACATATACCAGGGTAAGAAAGTGGAGTACGACTTGTATGTAACCGATACAATGGTAAACATTACTGGCAAACGGCGTCATGCTATTGCCATTAACGGGCAGATACCGGCGCCAATTCTTGAATTTACTGAAGGCGATACTGCTGTTATTAGGGTACATAACATGATGCAGGTGGAAACATCTATCCATTGGCATGGCATATTATTACCCAATAAAGAAGATGGTGTTCCTTATTTAACAACTTCTCCTGTAGAAGCTGGCAAAACTTATACGTTCACTTTTCCATTGATTCAAAGCGGTACTTACTGGTATCATTCACATACCATGGTGCAGGAGCAAAGTGGTTTGTATGGTTCTATTATCATACACCCTGCCCAGCCGGAGCCGCAATTGAAAGAGTATGTAGTATTATTATCCGACTGGACAGATGAAAACCCACACCAGGTAATGCGTTACCTGAAACGTGGTGGCGAATGGTATGCCATTAAAAAAGGTGCATTGCAAAGCTATGGGGAAGCTATTGCAGCAGGTGCATTTAAAGATAAACTCAAACAGGAATGGCAGCGTATGCCTGCCATGGATGTATCTGATGTTTACTACAATAAATTCTTATTGAACGGGCAGGAAACAAATGAATTTAAAGATGCAAAGCCTGGAGAAATAATCCGGCTAAGGATTATCAATGGTTCGGCTGCCACTTACTTCAACCTGCAGTATGGCAACAGCTATATGCGGATAATTGCCGCTGATGGTATTAATGTAACTCCTGTTAATGTAAATAAACTGGAAATTGCTATTGCAGAAACTTACGACATATTGATTACAGTGCCCAAAACAGGCACTGCAGAACTTAGGGCTACTTCATGGGATGTAATGGGATATTCGTCTGCTTTCTTTGGCACCGGTTCGGTTATTAAAGCACCGGATATTCCAAGGCTGAATTATTTTAAAATGATGCAGCAAATGGGCAGTATGAACATGAAGACTATCGATATGGATAATATGCAGGGCATGGACATGAAGAATATGAGTATGCCTGTTGATACCATACCCAAAAAGAAGGAAATGAATATGCAGAATATGGAAGGCATGAAGATGGACGATATGGCAGGCATGGA
>DPWF01000302.1:4000-4293 GCA_003526435.1 Chitinophagaceae bacterium
GAAAATGGAAATACCGGGTGAATTTAATTACAATATGCTGCGGGCTCTGCATCCAACCACATTAGATTCCTCTTTACTACCACGGGAAGTTAAGCTCACACTCACAGGTAATATGCTGCGGTATTTATGGTCATTTGATTTCAAAACTTTATCAACTGCCGATAAAATACGCATTCGAAAAGGGGAAAGAGTAAGATTCGTGTTGACCAATAATACGATGATGCGGCACCCATTGCACCTGCACGGCCACTTCTTCCGCTTCATCAATACTCAAGGTGAATATTCACCCATGA
>DPWF01000299.1 GCA_003526435.1 Chitinophagaceae bacterium
TGTAGAGGGTACCCAGATTTTAATTCTCAGCGATGAAGTGTATGAACACCTCATTTTCGACGGCTTAAAGCACGAGAGTATACTCCGCTATCCCGAATTACTGAAACGCAGTTTTGTTTGTTTCTCTTTTGGTAAAACCTATCATTGTACCGGCTGGAAACTGGGTTACTGTATCAGTTCACCTGAACTCATGCATGAATTCAGGAAAGTACACCAGTTTAATTGTTTTAGTTGCGATACACCCAAACAGGTAGCATTAGCCGAATATTTAAATGATGCCGGAGCGTATACATCATTGGGTTCTCTGATACAGACCAAACGGGATTATTTCAGGAATAAAATGGCCGCAACTCCCTTTAGATGTATTCCATCGCACGGCAGCTATTTTGAGTGTTACAGTTATGCCGGCATCAGTAACGAACCCGATACTGAATTTGCCAAACGACTTACAATTGACTATGGTGTAGCCACTATTCCCGTATCTGCCTTTTACCAGGATAGAAAAGATGATAAAGTGGTACGTTTCTGTTTTGCCAAAAAAGAAGAAACACTCGATATGGCCATTGAAAAGCTGATGCGTTTATAATTGATATTCGGTTATAATAAAGTTTTTACTTCTTTCTTGCAACGCCACTCCCATGTATGGCAATATCTGTAGTAGCAGGGTTGCCGTAATAGTCAACCGTTCCTGAACCTTCAATATTTACTTTCAGGTGTTGTGAACAATTGAGTTCTATATGTCCTGAACCATGAATACTTACTTCAGCCTGTTGTGCAGCTATGCCCGCACCGTACATAGATCCAGAACCATTGATATGATAAGCCATTTTATTAAAAGATGAATTTTGAATCCGCACCCTGCCTGAACCATTGATGGTTGATGCCAATTCAACACCCTGTGAGAAATTGGTGATGATGATATCTCCGGAACCATTCAGGTACACAGATCTGATATCTGCTACTTCAATCTTGATTTTAATATTGTCGTTTTTAATATTGTACCTGCTTTTATAACCCAACGATAATTCTCCGTTGTTTACCACCGACTCGTAAATAGCCAGTAAATTACCATAACCTGTAATGGCTACCTGTTGTGTATTTGACTGCACAATTTCTACTTCTGCCGACCCGTTGATTCTTACTTTGGTAAACGTGCTCACCTGCCTGTTTTCTGTTTGAACAGGCCCTTCACCTACAATACTTTTAGTGCAGGATTGTAATACAGTGGTGAAAGCCAACAAAATAAGAAACCCTTTTACATACTTCATACTCATTTCTTTTTACGGGATACAAAATTCTGCGAAAGAATAGAGCACACTGAATAAGTATGACAGAGCAGCTTTTTTAAAGGATAAAGTGTAAATGAGATGGATGAAAATAATTTTCGGCAAGTAAATAAAAAAAGCATCACATGTTTATGTGATGCTTTTAAGGTCTTAAAATTTCTCTCTGTGCAACCTCCGTTTCCTTATGTTCTCTGCGGTTCCTTCGTCAGGGTGACGCGAGGAAGGGACCGCAGAGAACATAAGATCACAGAGAGTTTACGCAGAGAAGTTATCCGATGGCTGCATTGATATCGGCAATGAGATCATCTATATCTTCAATACCCACACTTAAACGGATGAGGCTATCGCTCAACCCGTTTTTAATACGTTCTTCACGCGGTATGGAAGCATGTGTCATGGAGGCAGGATGATTGATGAGTGATTCTACTCCTCCCAGGCTTTCTGCCAGTGCAAATACATGTGTGGAGGATAATACCCTTCTTGCATTTTCTACACTGTCATCTTTCAGGGTAAAACTCATCATGCCACCAAAGCCGCGCATTTGTTTACTGGCTACTGCATAGCCTGGATGGTCGGTGAAGCCGCACCAGTATACTTCGCTAACTTTAGGATGGTTGCGTAAAAAGTTGGCCATTTTTTCACCATTCTCACAATGACGCTGCATACGTACATGCAGGGTTTTAATGCCTCTTAATACAAGAAAACAGTCCATGGGGCCGGGAACGGCGCCGCAGCTTTTTTGGATGAAATATAATTTTTCCCTGAGTGTTGCATCATTCATGACCAGGCAGCCTTGTATTACATCGCTGTGACCACCCAGGTATTTGGTTGCTGAATGCATAACAATATCTGCACCCAGATCGAGTGGGTTTTGCAGGTAGGGAGAAGCAAAAGTGTTGTCTACACAAAGCAAGGCACCGGCATTTTTTGCAATAGCAGATACCGCTTTAATATCTGTAATATTCATCAGTGGATTGGTTGGTGTTTCAATCCAGATGAGTTTTGTTGCAGCCGTGATGGCAGTGGAAATATTTTCAGGCTTAGTTGTATCAACATACCTGAACCTGATACCGAATTTCTCAAACACTTTGGTGAAAAGGCGGTAAGTACCTCCGTACATATCATTTGCTGCAATTACTTCATCACCCGGTTCAAGCAGTTTAATAACAGCATCGGTTGCCGCCACACCACTGCTGAATGCCAGACCGAATTGTCCGTTTTCAATCTGGGCATAAGCATCTTCCAGTGCTTTACGGGTTGGGTTCTGGCTGCGGGCGTATTCATAACCTTTGTTTACACCAGGCGCTTCCTGTACATAGGTAGATGTCTGGTAAATAGGTGTCATAATTGCACCTGTAGACGGGTCAGGTTCTGTACCTGCGTGAATGTATTTTGTGGCAAGTTTCATCGTATTACTTTTACATATTTCTACATAAACTCCTCTTCTCCCTTTCTCCCTGTTGAAAAATCTCGCATAAGGTAGTTCCGAATAACCAATGTTTTTTTAACAGGGAGAAAGGGAGAAGGGGAGATGATTAGTTCTTTTTTGTTTTAGCTGGTGCATCTTCCACAATGGTGATGGGTAAACCCACTTTCATATCGTCCCAGAGAATAATCATTTGCGCACCGCTTTTTATTTCATCGAAGTAGATGGTAAATGCTTCCGTTGTTTCGGCATTTCTGCTGATCTCTACATCGGTTCTCATTAAATCTT
>DPWF01000049.1:0-6623 GCA_003526435.1 Chitinophagaceae bacterium
CCGCTATCAGCCGTGTATTATCTGCTGCAACCCACTGGAACGAAATACTGGCCTGTGCAGAGAATCCTGAATTACAGGTTGTCATTTCCAATACAACAGAAGTAGGTATCACACTGGTTACAGCAGATGCTACTGCAGATCATCCATCATCTTTTCCTGGTAAGCTATTGACTTTCTTACAAAAAAGATACAATCACTTTAAAGGAGCATCAGAAGCGGGAATGGTTATTGTGCCAACAGAACTCATTACAGATAACGGCGCCAAACTCAAAGCCATTGTTACAGAACTGGCTCGTTTAAAAAATGCAGGCGATGATTTTATTCACTGGCTGCATACAGCCAATGATTTCTGCAGTTCACTGGTAGACAGAATTGTTCCGGGTAAACCTGCAAAAGCAGACCAGAAAGAAGTGGAAGCAGTATTGGGTTATGAAGATGAACTGATGATTATGTCTGAAACCTATCGCCTCTGGGCCATAGAAACCGACAGGGAAAGAACAAAAGCCATACTTTCTTTTGCGCAGGCAGATAAAGGAGTTATACTCGCTAAAAACATTAACCGTTTCAGGGAACTGAAATTAAGGTTACTGAACGGAACACACACTTTCAGTTGTGGTCTGGCATGCTTGTCTGGGTTTCGATTGGTAAAAGATGCTATGCAGGATGAAACATTTGTAGCTTTTATGCAGACATTGATGCTGGAAGAAATTGTGCCAATTGTTTCGCAGGGAGATATAGGTAAAGAAGAAGCATCAGCATTTGCCATGCAGGTGATAGATCGTTTCCGGAATCCATATATCGATCATCAATGGGAGCATATAGCGGTTCAGTACACATCTAAAATGGCCATGCGCAATNNNCGCAATGTGCAGTTGATACAGGCCTTATACCAGTCTGCTGAACAGCACAATAGTAATATGGCTCTTGGTTTTGCGGCTTATCTTCATTTTATGAAACCACAACAACTCGATGGTGGTAAAGGCTTTGTTAACCAGCAGGGAATGATCTTGAATGATGATAAAATCAGCCTGCTGTATAACCATTGGCAGCAGGGACAGGCAGTGGAAGAAACCATAGTGCAAATGCTCGCCGATCAAACCATTTGGGGAGCAGATCTGAGTCAATACCCTCATTTTGTAACATCGGTTACTGACTATTATTTTCAGTTGGCAACACAGCATCCTTTAACCCTGGTAAAAACAGCCAGTAACCAAAAATCGGTAGCATGAGTGAGGCAAGAAAAATAATACAGGTGCATCCTGCTGATAATGTACTGGTGGCTTTGCAGGATTTGCAGGCAGGTGAAACAGTAACCTGGAAAGGGCAATCTTATACACTGGCAGAAGCCATACCTGCGAAACATAAATTCACAACAGGGAATATAAAATCCGGCACTGCCATCACCATGTATGGTGTACTGGTAGGAAAAGCAAAACAGGACTTGCCGGTAGGGGTACGCATCAGTACAGAAAACATTACACATGCATCCGGTACTTATAGTCTGCATGAAAGAAGAACAGGCTGGCATATTCCAGATACGGCCAAATGGCAGCAGAAAACATTTGATGGTTATCATCGTGCAGATGGTTCAGTGGGTACGGCCAATTACTGGCTGGTTATTCCACTGGTATTCTGCGAGAACAGAAATATTGAAGTTATACGCGAAGCATTACTGGAAGAGCTGGGATATGCACGGGTGAAAAAGTACAACCAGTTTACACAACATCTTACCAGGCTCTATCAGTCTGGTGCAGATGTATCAGCCATTCTGGAAACAGATTATGTAGAAGCTGAATCAGCCAATAGTAAATCGCCATTGTTTCCTAATATAGATGGTATTAAATTTCTCACACACGACGGTGGTTGTGGTGGTATCAGACAGGATGCGCAAACCTTATGTGGGTTACTGGCTGGTTATATCACACATCCCAATGTTGCAGGGGCAACCATTTTGAGCCTGGGTTGCCAGAACGCACAGGTAACCATGTTGCAGGAAGAAATAAAAAAGCGCGATGCAGCATTTGCTAAACCTTTATTTATACTGGAGCAGCAAAAATTAGGAACGGAAACAACACTGGTATCAACCGCCATCAAACAAACATTTGCCGGTTTGGTGGAAGCCAATAAAAACAAAAGAAAACCTGCACCACTCAGCAAACTCTGTATAGGGCTTGAATGTGGCGGCTCCGACGGTTTCTCCGGTATATCGGCCAACCCGGCTATTGGTTATACGTCTGATTTACTTGTGGCACTAGGTGGCAGTGTTATTTTGTCTGAGTTTCCCGAACTCTGTGGTGTAGAACAGGAATTAAGTGATCGTTGTGTGGATGAAAACATTGCCCAACGTTTTATGCACCTGATGCAAACCTATAACCAGAAAGCGGAAGCAGCAGGTAGTGGATTTTATATGAACCCATCACCAGGTAATATCAAAGACGGATTGATTACAGATGCTATTAAGTCGGCAGGTGCAGCCAAAAAAGCTGGTACATCTCCTGTGGCTGATGTGTTGGATTATCCGGAGAAAGTGAATAAACCCGGGCTCAATTTATTGTGTACACCGGGTAATGATGTTGAGTCAACTACTGCAGAAGTAGGGTCCGGCGCCACTGTGGTGTTGTTTACAACAGGTCTGGGTACACCTACCGGTAATCCGATAGCACCTGTGGTAAAATTATCGAGTAATACTGCCTTGTATGAGCGCATGCGGGACATTATCGATATCAACACAGGCACCATCATTGAAGGAAAAGAAACGATAGAAGAAGCGGGAGAAAGAATATTGAATTATGTGATAGAAGTAGCCAGTGGCAAAATACAGGTAAGCGCCGTAAGAAACGGGCAGGACGATTTTATACCATGGAAAAGAGGGGTTAGTCTCTGATCCTCATCAATAAGTAAATTAGCGTATGAAACAGTTTTTAGATGAGCATTTTTTGCTGAACAATAAAACGGCACAGGAATTATACCACGGCTATGCCAAACATATGCCGGTTATCGATTACCACTGTCATCTCTCTCCTCAACAGATTGCGGAAGACAAACAGTTTAAAAACATTACAGAAGCCTGGTTGTATGGCGATCACTATAAATGGAGGGCCATGCGCACAAATGGTGTGGAAGAAAAATGCTGTACCGGGAATGCAGGCGATCGGGAAAAATTTCAGGCATGGGCAGGAACTGTTCCTTATACATTACGTAACCCGCTGTACCACTGGACCCACCTTGAACTGCAACGGTATTTCGGTGTTACCCAAATACTGAATGAAAAAACAGCCGATGCTATTTACGACCAGTGTACAGCCATGTTACAAACGAATGAATACAGCGTTCGTAACCTGCTGCGTAAAATGAATGTAGCGTTGGTATGTACTACAGATGATCCTGTTGATTCACTGGAACACCATGCCCGCATAAAAAAAGACGGTTTTGAAATACCTATACTGCCTGCATTTCGTCCCGACCAGGCCATGAATGTGGCAGATGCGGTAAAATTCAACAGTTATATCAACCAGCTTGAAGCTGTTACAGGCATCTCCGTTTCTTCTTTCGACGATTTCCTGTACGCATTACAAAACAGGCATGATTATTTTGCCGCTGCCGGTTGCAGTGTCTCTGATCATGGACTCGAAGAAATTTATGCAGAAGATTTTACCGGTTCAGAAATCAACAGCATCTTCAATAAAATACATGCTGGCAAACAACTGAATGAATCGGAACAACGCAAATTCAAATCGGCCATGCTGGTTCACTTTGCGGAGTGGGATTGGGAGAAAGGATGGGTACAGCAGTTTCACCTGGGTGCATTGAGAAATAACAATTCAAGAATGTTGCAGCAGTTGGGTCCGGATACCGGCTGGGATTCTATCGGTGATTTTTCGCAGGGTCGCCCACTCGCTTCCTTCCTGAATAAACTGGACAGTGATAATAAACTGGCCAAAACCATTGTCTATAACCTCAACCCGGCCGATAATGAACTGATGGCTACCATGATTGGTAATTTCAATGATGGCTCTGCCGCAGGAAAAATACAGTTCGGAGCCGCCTGGTGGTTCCTCGATCAGAAAGATGGTATGGTGAAACAAATGAATGCCTTATCGAATATGGGATTGCTGAGCCGTTTTGTAGGAATGCTAACCGATTCGAGAAGCTTTCTTTCTTTCCCAAGGCATGAGTATTTCAGAAGATTACTCTGTAATTTATTTGGTGAAGAAATAGAGAATGGTGAAATACCCGCAGATATGGAATGGGTGGGTAAAGTGATCAAAGATATCTGCTACCGTAATGCACAACAATATTTTGGCTGGCAGGGTATTACTCCGCAAGCCAGCTAACCCAACTTTTCTGTGCTTCTCTGTGTCTTCAGTGGTAATAAATGAAAATTAAATTGCCACTGAAGACACAGAAGCACACAGAAATATTTTCTCCCTTAAAGCAAGCAACAACCGAATGGATTTTCAAACAAGATTAAATCAACTATTTGTTGAGGAGAAAGACATCCCTCAGCAATTCCTGCTCCCTGGTGAAATACATCAACGAACGTATTTATCAGATGGAGCCATGAAAACATGGGAAGGAAATGTACACGAAGTATATTCTCCCATTTGTATTCAGACCCCAGACGGGTTACAACGAAAGCTCATAGGCACTTATCCTGTTTGTACCGAAAAGGAAGCCGAAGAAGCATTGGAAGCTGCCGTTCGTGCCTATAACAATGGTCGCGGTCAGTGGCCTACCATGAGTGTGGCACAACGAATTGAATGCGTAGAGAAATTTGTACAGCGCATGCTGGAGCAGAAAGACATTGTGGTAAAACTCATCATGTGGGAGATCGGAAAATCATGGAGCGATTCAGTAAAAGAATTCGACAGAACCGTTGAATATGTATATGCTACTATAGATGCTTTAAAGGATCTCGACAGAGATTCATCGCGCTTTACCATTGAGCAGGGAATAGCAGCACAGATACGTCGTTCACCATTGGGAGTGGTTTTATGCATGGGACCATTCAATTATCCATTGAATGAAACTTTCACCACATTGATTCCTGCCATCATCATGGGAAACACCCTGTTGTTCAAACCTCCTAAACATGGTACTTTATTGCATTATCCTTTACTCGAAGCGTTTAAAGAATGTTTTCCCAAAGGAGTGGTGAATACCATTTACGGGCGTGGTCATACCATTGTACCCAGCCTGATGCAATCGGGTAAAGTGAATGTACTTACATTGATTGGTTCAAGTAAGGTAGCGAATGAGTTAAAAAAACTGCATCCCAAAGTAAACAGGCTGAGAGCGATATTAGGACTCGATGCAAAAAATGCAGCCGTTATCACCAAAAATGCCGATTTGAAACTGGCTGTACAGGAAACCTTGTTGGGAAGTCTTAGCTTTAACGGACAGAGATGTACTGCTTTGAAAATTGTGTTTGTACATCGCAGTCTGGCAGCAGATTTTACACAACAATTAAGTGAAGCAGTGGGCAAGCTGAAATTTGGTATGCCATGGGAAAATGGAGTAATGCTTACGCCATTGCCAGAACCGCATAAGCCAGCTTATTTACAGTCATGTATAGAAGACGCAGAACTGCATGGTGCGAAAGTGATGAATGAAAATGGTGGAAAACAATATGAATCGTTTGTGTATCCGGCTGTATTGTATCCTGTGAATGAGAAAATGAAACTCTACAGAGAAGAACAGTTTGGTCCATTAATTCCTGTAGTGCCTTTTGATGAAATTGATGAGCCTATTCAATACCTGATCGATTCAACACATGGTCAGCAGGTGAGTTTGTTCAGTAATGATAAAACTGAACTGGCATCACTGATTGATCCACTGGTGAACCAGGTGAGTAGGGTGAACATTAATTGTCAGTGTCAGCGAGGTCCTGATGTATTTCCATTTACAGGGAGAAAAGACAGTGCAGAAGGCACTTTATCGGTGGTAGATGCATTGCGTTCTTTCTCCATCCGTTCATTGGTAGCTGCCAAATTAACGGAAGAGAACAGGCAACTGATTAATGATATTGTAACCACACATGAATCTAATTTCCTGAGTACGAAATACATTTTCTGATATGAAAGCATTTGATCTTACAGGTAAACTGGCATTGGTTACCGGATGCAATAAAGGCATCGGTAAAGGCATGGCATTAGGACTGGCGGAAGCAGGTGCAGATATCATTGGTGTATCAGGCTTTATTGAACTGGAAGGGAGTGAGATTGAAAAAGAAGTGAAAGCATTGGGCCGCCAATTCACAGCCTATCAAGCTGATCTCTCTAATCGTGAAAGTATTTACCAACTAATAAAAACCATCCAGTCGATCCACCCCATCCCAGACATCTTGGTCAATAATGCAGGAACGATTATGCGGATGCCTGCTGCAGAACATCCGGATGAGTACTGGGATAAAGTGATGTCGATTAATTTGGACGCACCTTTTATTCTCGCAAGAGAAATAGGTAAACAGATGCTCACAAGAGGCAGTGGTAAAATTATTTTTACCTGTTCACTGCTCAGTTTTCAGGGAGGTATAAACGTGCCGGGTTATGCAGCCAGCAAAGGAGCTTTGAGTAGCCTGATCAAAGCGCTGTCGAATGAATGGGCGGGTAAAGGTTTGCAGG
>DPWF01000049.1:6635-6823 GCA_003526435.1 Chitinophagaceae bacterium
GTAAATGGTATTGCACCGGGTTATATTGCAACAGATAATACGGCAGCACTGAGAGAAGACGCGGAACGCAGCAGCTCCATACTGGCACGTATACCGGCAGGAAGATGGGGGCAACCGGAAGATTTTAAAGGTCCGGTAGTATTCCTTGCCTCAGCAGCATCAGACTATGTAAATGGAACGATAGTGAC
>DPWF01000378.1:0-2903 GCA_003526435.1 Chitinophagaceae bacterium
TAAAATATTATCAAAAATTAGCTTTAAGAGCACCCTATACCTTTCTTCAAACAGAAATTAGTTTATAATGTTATGACAAAATTAATAATTGAATATCAATATTTTGGATCAATTAACTATATAAAAACTTTATTTCATTTTTCACATATTGAATTTGAAGTATGTGAAACCTTCCAAAAGATGAGTTTTCGAAACCGGATGGTACTGGCCGGTAGCAATGGACTGGTGAATTTATCGGTACCCCTCGAAAAAGGAAGGGACCAGAAACAGTTATTGAAAGATGTGCGGATCAGCTATTCATTACCCTGGAAGCAACAGCATTGGCGAACCATTGAGTCATGCTACAACCGTTCCCCTTTTTACGAATATTACCGCGACTGGCTGGAGGGGTTTTATAATCGTCGCCCGGTTTTCCTGCTCGACCAGAACCGGGAGATTATGGAATGGCTGGTCAGACAGTTAAAACCCGGAACCGTTCTTGGGGAGACTTCTGTGTTTCTGGCTGATTATCCGGCAGAAATTACTGACGACCGGAACCGGTGGTTACCCCGCAATTTCCAGGGTGAGGAGCAGGAAATCAGGTACCGGCAGGTTTTTGAAGACAGGATTGGGTTTCAAAAAAACCTCAGCATCCTCGACCTGCTTTTTTGCGAAGGGCCGGGTGCTCGTCATTTATTGTCAGGCAACGTTTGAGTCTGATAAATAATCTTTTACACAATAGCTCCCAAGCCCTTAATTTTAATCTCCCTTATCCGACTGAGCTCCCTAACTGATTTACCGAACCCATAATGAAAAGATACTTCTCGTTTGTTGCAATATTTCTGCTGCTCAATTTGACTGGTCAGGCACAGTTTTCAAATAAAGGGACGGATTTCTGGATTTCTTATCCTTTACATATTGATGGAACTGTTTCGTTGATGGGTATATATATTACTTCGGATGTTGATGCCAAAGGAACCATTACCGTAGGAGCACAAACCATCAATTTTAGCGTAACTGCAAATGGGGTTGTTCAGAAATTTATAGGAGGAAGTAATTGCACCACTTGTGATGCCAGCAGTACAGCGGTTTACATGGATCAGACAATAACGGATGGTATCAAAACAGGAGCGGGTATACATGTTGTTTCTGATAAACCGGTAGTGGTATATGCCCATATCATTAATAGTGCGAGGTCGGGCGCATCCCTGATTTTACCATCGACTGTGTGGGGGAAACAATACATAGTTCCAAGTTATACAAACGTTAGTACCAATCAGGGAAATTTAGCAGGTTACGGAACGCTCACCGTTATTGCCTCGGAAGCCAATACTACTGTAAAAATTACTCCTTCCGTACAAACAGCGACCGGTAAACCTGCAGGAGCCCCTTTTACTATTACGCTCGCCAACCCGGGCGATGTGTATCAATTGTTGTTTCAACGACATACTCATATTTCGGGTACATTGGTGGAATCTCAGTCCTCCGGAGGTGGCTGTAAAAGTATAGGTGTATTTTCCAGCACTTCATGGAGCTCATTTGGTTGTGGAAATGCAACCAGTGGTGATAATTTATACCAGCAGCTTTTCCCGGTAACAGCATGGGGCAAAAATTTTCTGACAGCCCCTGCTAAAACGAGGACAAGTGATATTATCCGTGTTTTCATAACTGATCCTACAACTGTTGTAAAGAAGACGGAAAATGGGGTTACCATAACATTATCGGGAATTATGCAGAATTCCTTTTATGAATATGCTACGGGTAATGCAACCTTTATACAGGCCGATAAACCCATTTCTGTTGTTCAATATTTTACAACGCAGGCTTGTCAACAAGGTGCGAGTACAGGCGACCCTGAAATGGTAGTATTAAATCCGGTTGAACAAACCATTAATAATATCACTGTTTTTTCAGCGCACAGAAACTGGATACCACGCAACCAGAGTCAGGTTACTAATTGTTACTTAAATATCATCATCCCCTCAAATGCGGCAACAAGTTTTAAAATCAACGGAGCAAAACCCGCTTCTGCATTTGCTGCCATTGCAGGTACAAATTATTCTTACTTACAGGAAGATGTAACAAACTTATCTCTCACCAATCCTGTACAGAACCTTACTGCAGACTCTGGCTTTATTGCCATTGCCTATGGATTTGGAAATGTTGAGTCATATGGATACAATGCAGGTACCAATGTAAAAGATTTCAGCAGACAGGCAGCTTTTTCAAACCCATATGGACGAATAGATTCAGCAGTAACCTGTGTTAACACGCCTGTTAAGTTTTCTTTGCCACTTGGGTTTCAGCCGACTTCCGTTAAATGGGATTTTTCTGCGGCTCCGAATATTAATCCTAATACGATAATCGGCCCCACTAATAATCCTGTTGCAGATAGTACACCAGTTGTTGGCGGACAAACACTTTATTATTTCAGCCCCGGACAAAGTTTTACTTTCTCTAGTGCCAATACATCAACCTTACGCGATACGGTAAAATTATATACCACATCTTCTACTCCAGATGGTTGTGGTAGTACAGATCAGGTGTATACCATTCCTGTAAAAGTGAATGCCAAGCCAATCGCCGATTTTACCTGGACGCATACAGGTTGTGTTAACGAACCAGTTAGTTTTGTGGCACCCAAAAACGCTGGCATAAGATGGTTGTGGGACCTGGGTAACGGATCGAACCTCGATATTAACACTGATATATTGGGAGCAGTTTATGCGCAACCCGGAGTATTCAATGTAAAACTCCGCTCCATTTCAGATATTGGTTGTATTTCTGATGAAGTAACCAAACCCATTTCTATTACTACTAAACCTATTGCGTCATTTACCTATTCGGCAATCCGGTGTTTGAATACGGATATCACATTTACTGATGCATCCACCACCCAATCCGGAACCATCGCCAAATGGACA
>DPWF01000378.1:2909-5582 GCA_003526435.1 Chitinophagaceae bacterium
GACATGGAACCTGGACGATGGGGCAGGGGCAGTTACAGCCACTACCAATGCAGCTAAAGTGGCACAATATGCAAGCACAGGTACAAAAAATATCACACTGCAGGTAGAAACAAGTGCCGGTTGTAAGAGTGATGTGTTTACACCTGCAACGCCACTCTTTGTAAACCCATTACCGCAACCCGGATTTATATTACCTGAAGTTTGTTTGAATGATGCGTCTGCACAATTTACCGACACCAGTAAAATCGCTGATGGCTCAGAAGCCCAGTTCAGTTATCTCTGGAATTTTAACGCAGCAACTCCTGCCGTTACACCCGCCCCTAATATCAGCAGCAGTACTTTGAAGCATCCACAGGTGAAGTACAATAAATCAGATAATTATACGGTTTCGTTACGTGTTACTTCCAAAGACGGTTGTGTGAATACGTCATCCCAAACTTTTACCGTAAATGGGTCTGTTCCCAAAGCCGATTTTGAAGTTCAGATGAACAATGTACTCTGCGATAAAGTGCCCATTGTTATATTGAATAAGTCAACGGTAGATTTTGGCTCTGTTACCAAATCTGAAATTTATTGGGATCGTGTAGGTACGCCCACACAGTTCCAGACAGATGAAATTCCTGCCACAAACAAAGCCTATCCGCATAAATACACGGTGAATAATGCTGCCGGACAGAATTATACGATTCGCATGGTATCTTATTCAGGTGGTAATACCTGTGTGAGTGAAGTGAGTAAAACGATTACGGTGCATCCCAATCCGAAAGCAGCTTATACCATTTCAAGTGCTACTGTTTGTTTTGATGAACCTGTTTCTTTTACCGATCAGTCTGCATCTGCATCCATTGTTGCACCTGCACGTTGGGAGTGGGATCTTGGCAAAGGAAATAGTTCTACCATTCAGAACCCGGTAAGGGCCTATCGCGATTCCGGTATATTCAATACCAGTCTGTATGTCTTCAGCGCTGCAGGTTGTGGCAGCGATACGGCAACAGCCAGCTTTACCGTATTTCCGCTACCTGTACTGATCATGGGAACAAAAAGTACCGCTATTCTTGAGGGTGGTGAACTGCGCTTAAAACCATCTTTTGTGTACGGTAATCAGTTGAGTTATCTATGGACACCACCCAGTTATCTCAGCAGTGATACTGCGTTTTCTCCATTGTCTAAACCAATGAATGATATCCGTTACACATTTAACGTAATTGCAGAGGGTGGTTGTACTGTAAGTGATACCATTTTTGTAAAAGTGTTGAAATCGCCTGAAATACCCAATGCCTTTTCACCCAACGGAGACGGTATCAACGATACATGGAACATCAAATACCTGGAAAGTTATCCGGGTGCCACGGTAGAAGTATATAACCGTTACGGACAAATTGTATATCGCTCACTGGGCTACAGTAAACCATGGGATGGCAGGGTTTCAGGAACAGCATTGCCAATTGGAACCTATTACTATATCATCAATCCAAAAAACAGTAAACCACAGATGACGGGTGCCATTACCATTATCAGGTAATTGAATTCCACCGGAACCGGTTACTTCATGTACAAATGTGACAAACTATTTCTTTCGTCAATGCAACGATTCATTTTACGGACTGTAGTTCATATAAAAACATTTCCGTTTATCTAAAAGAATACGAAAAAAGCATGTGTGTGCTTAAATTGTAATCTTGTTGAAGCGTTAAAATGGAACATCACCGCAGAAAGTAATAGCAGTTCATGAAGCATGGAAGGATTCTCTGTTTTTGTGTTTGTTTTTGGCTGACAAGCCTTCCCCTAACTGCACAACTTACCAATAAAGGAAAAGACTTTTGGATTGCTTACACTTCTCATCTGGAAGGATTGAATTCTGCTATGGGAGTGTACATCACTTCTCCTGTTAATACAACAGGCACCATACAGGTGGGAAAAGAAACACCCAAAAATATTACCATCAAAGCCAATGAAGTGTACAAGGTTTTTATTGGATCTACCAATATACCGGGTATGGATTTCAGTAATAATTCCGTGTACCTCAGTCTTACCGATGGAATCCATGGAAGTGCCGGAATCAGGGTAACCACTGTTGCTCCTGTTTCGGTATTTTCTCAAATCCTCAGGAACGAAAAAAACGGAGCCACTATGGTCTTACCTGTTACTTCATTGGGTTCTGAATATGTTGTACCTGGTCATTACAGCACTGCCGAAGCTGGTCCGAATACTTATGGAGAATATTCTTCTGTAGCTGTTGTTGCTACACAGCCCAATACCATTATTGAAGTAACTCCGGCATTTGAAAGCCGAAACCTGAAACCCGCCGGAAAAACCATACAAATTACCCTGCCCAATGCAGGGGATGTGTACATGCTCGATAGCAAGCGCAAAGAAGACATCAGTGGTACAATAGTGCGATCGGTATCATCCGGAATTGGCAATTGTAAACCAATTGCTGTTTTTTCGGGCAGTACCTGGAGTTCCTTTAATTTTACGGCTGCTCCGGGAGCAGCTTCTGGCGATAACTTGTATCAGCAGATATTCCCGATACATACCTGGGGCAGAAAATTTGTCGGGGTGCCTTTTGGGAAAGCCAATACCACTTATCGCATTTTTTTTAAGGACCCACAAACGGTGATTAAAGTACAGCAATTCAATGGTACGGTGATCACACTTACAAAACCTACTGCA
>DPWF01000378.1:5627-6013 GCA_003526435.1 Chitinophagaceae bacterium
GTGATCAACCTGTTCTTATTACCGCTTCTCAGGCTGTATCTGTTGTACAATATATGGATGCAGGTAATTGTATCAACAGTTGTGTGGTACAAAAAGGAACAGATTGTTATGGAGATGCCGATATGGTAATACTGAATCCTGTAGAACAGTTTATAAACGATGTACAGTTTTTTTCAGCAGACAGAGCGTATGCACCACCTGCACAGTCGGCCATTACCGATCATTTTGTCAACATCATCATCGATAAAAAATTCAAACAGTCTGTACGTATCGACAATGCATTGCCCAAAGGAAATTTTGTAGAGATACAGGGTACAGATTATGCATACCTGCAGGAAGACCTTACTATCAGCTCATCCGCTAATCCCGTACATCGTATTACTGCT
>DPWF01000119.1:0-6079 GCA_003526435.1 Chitinophagaceae bacterium
CAACAAGCTGTACCTGCTGATGGAAAAACAGCATAACCGCGGACAGGATGGCGCCGGAATTGCCGCCGTAAAGCTGAATACCGAACCCGGAAACCCCTTTCTCTATCGCTTGAGAAGCAGTGCACCACAACCCATCGCCGATATTTTCTTTAAAATAGGTCAGGAAATACAGGAACTGGAGAAATACCAGCCCGATATCAAGCAACACCCCGGACTCATGAAGGGCCACCTGCCATTTATGGGCGAGCTCTTGCTGGGTCACCTGCGCTATGGTACACAGGGAAAGAACAATGTAGAATTTTGTCACCCCTTTATCAAACGCGATCTCATGCCGGGTAAAAACCTGGCGCTGGCAGGCAACTTTAACCTGGTAAACACCGATGAACTCTTTGACCTGATCAATATGAGTCCCGGCGATTTCCAGAAACAGAGCGATCTCGCAGCCATGATGGAAGTAATACACCATTTCCTGTCGAAAGAAGATGAGCTCAGCCCCAATGCCGCCGAAGTAAAAAAAGTATTGGATAAAGCCACCCCCTTATTTGATGGTGGTTATACCATTGGTGGTTTGTTGGGTAACGGATCGAGTTTTGTAATGAGAGATGCGCATGGCATACGTCCTGCTTATTATTATATAAATGATGAAGTAATTGTGGCGGCCAGTGAACGGGCGGCCATCAGAACCACCTTTAATGTAGGTGAGAATGAAGTAATGGAACTGATGCCCGGAAAAGCCATCATTGTAGATGAAAAAGGCAATTATTCCATAGAACAGATTCTCGAACCCAAAGAAAGAAGGGCCTGTAGTTTTGAACGCATTTATTTTTCACGTGGTAGCGATGAAAAAATTTACAGGGAAAGAATTGCACTGGGTCATCACCTGAGCCAGACGGTGCTGGAACGCATCAACAACGATTTAAAGAATACCATTTTCTCTTATATACCCAATACTGCTGAAGTAGCTTTTTACGGACTGGTAAAAGGCATGGAGCAATACCTCAATAAAATAAAGGTAGAACGCATACTCAGTTGGGGAAACGACTTTACGCCCGAGAAGCTGGAAGAAATGGTGACCAGAAAAATACGCCAGGAAAAAATTGCCATCAAAGACGTAAAGCTTCGCACATTCATAACTGAAGACGCCAACCGTAATGAAATGGTACAGCACGTGTACGATATTACCTATGGTACCGTACGTGCAGGAGAAGATACGCTGGTGGTAATAGACGATAGTATTGTACGTGGCACCACGCTCAAAGAAAGTATTGTGCGCATGCTGGCGAGGTTGAAACCTAAAAAAATCATCGTGGTATCTTCTGCACCGCAGATACGTTACCCCGATTGTTATGGTATTGATATGAGTAAGCTCGGCGATTTTATCGCCTTCCGTGCGGCCATTGCCCTGCTCAAAGAAAGAAATATGGAATATGTACTCACCGAAGTACATGAAAAAATAAAAGAGCTAACCCTAACCGGTCAGTTGCATACAGAGAATGTGGTGAGGCAGGTGTACAAACCATTTACCACAGAAGAGATCTCACAGAAAATTGCACAGCTCATCACTCCTCCTGAAATAGATACACCTGTAGAAGTTATTTACCAGACCATTGAGGACCTGCACGACAGTTGTCCCACCAATACCGGCGACTGGTATTTCACCGGAAACTACCCAACACCGGGTGGTAATAAAGTGGTGAATAAGGCTTTCCTCAATTTTATGGAAGGGAAGAACGTGAGGGGGTATTAATCTTAGATGTAAACCTGATTTTTTTAGTGCGCCTCAGAAATGATGCGCATTTTTCTGTGCCCTTCTGTGTCTTCAGTGGCAATTAAATATCACTGTCTAAGGGACTCCTTTTAAGAACTTTTGAAATAGCACACCAATCTTTGCCAATCGGCCTTGCCTTTCTTCTCTGGAAAATTAACCTCTCGTTTTTCAAATAGTGTTAGTTTGTGTCTTCAATGGACACATTCAACAAGTAGACATCCACCAATGAAATTATTACCCAATAAAAAAGCCAGTCTTTTGTTGGCTGGTCTTTTCCTGGCAGGTTCCATTTTTGGTTTTATGGTAAAATTACCATCAGCTTTCAGGCATTATGATAAAGAGCTGCATTCATTATTTTATTTTTTAGCAGCCGCATTTCTCAATGTATTATTTGCTAAAAAAAGATTTACCAGGCATATACTCATATTTGCTTTCCTGTATTTGCTGGGCATGTCTATTGAATATGCGCAGGAGTATTCCAATCAGTTTTTCCGTAAACGAATACATGGCCGTTACGATAAGGAAGATGTTCTGTCGAATTTGAAAGGGCTAATTGCATTTTCGGTTGTATGGATTGTATATGTTGGGCTTACATTTTTTGCAAAAAGACCCACATGGCAAAAAGAAGCGGACAGTAGTAAATAGAGAACCCCAACGATGACAGTAAGACTCTTTGAATTTTGTAGAGGGGAAGAATGTGAGGGGGATATTAAATATCTAATTCATTTATTTGAAATAGTTGGAAGCACTCTATTCAAAAAAGGGTGCTTTTATGTTGACCACCCTCTCAGCTAGATGATTCACTGCTTTTCAACAAGGTGATTTTTTGATATATGTGTAAGAAGTTGCGTATATTTAAAAGTACCAACAGTTATAATAAAAACGTTTGTGTCAAATAATGAAAATTAAGTATGTATTACTATTAACCTTGCTGATTCTTGTAATTGGCTACTCTTTAGGGCAATTTATACCATGGGAATATCTGCGTCCGACAGTTACAGACAAGCAAATCTCAATTAATGACTACTATACGAGATTAGTTAGCATAATTGGTGCAGTAGCGACACTTTTTGCGACCATGGTTGCTCTATTTAAAGAAGACATAAAAAAGCTTTACGAGTATGCATCTCTGGAGATAAATTATAAAGACACTAATGTTTTATCTGAAATTTTGGATACAGAATCAAGCGGAAATTCAACAACAGGTGGAACTCTAATGGCTAAGAAATATGAAATCGCTATTAATATTAGTAATGCAGGCAAATTAGCAGCACGTACGTGTCAAATTTATTTAGAACAATTAACTTTCAAGAATCCTACTTTTCCTGCACCCCAGGAAATTCAACCTTCTAATAAGCCGCTGACTTGGATAGGGAAAACGGAATCAGCAATTACTATTCCATCTAAGGCAAAAGCTTTTGTGACAATTGTGGAAATCTTATCTCCGGAATCAGAGATTGTTCAAAACAGTGATAGCAGTCCGGGAAAGCCACAAATAAAAATTGCCGGAAACGATTTGTTTTTTGACAATTATCACGGCTTATATGAGTGTACATTCATGATATATAGTGAAAACGCTTCGCCGAAAGAATTTAAACTTCTATTAAATTGGAATGGAAAATGGCAGCATCGTTTGACAGAAATGAAAACATGTATTACCGTTAACTCTACAACTACTAGAAAATAATGCATAAACTTTATATTATATCATATAATGGCTCAAATTCTTCAGCAATTAAAGAGACCGTAAAATTACATGGAGCATGGTTCAGTCATTTTGACAATCAGTATTTATTATGCTCAACTTCAAATATTGCTACTATAAAATCTGCATTAGATACTAAAATTGTACAAGGTGTTGATAGACTTTTAATTCTAGAAGTTGAATTAAAAGAAGTAAAAGGGTGGATTAATAAAAATGGGTGGGATTGGATAAAAAATCAACGAGAAAAATTAAAGCACTGAGAGCTTCTGATAGAATTCCATCCCTTTTCAACAAAGTTTTTTACAATGAAAAAGTTCTATCTCTTCTTGGTCAGTTATGAACGTTGTGTTTAGTATAGCTGAGGTATACTATCTAGTTTTGGGTTTACTAATTCATTTGTGAAGAGTAGCTAGCCAAGTAGTAATTAACTTTCAAATATGTGGGTAGTTGCAAAGTCTTAAATCATTAACCAACGGTTAGAGTGTAAATGATGCGATGAATTTTAAAAATATCCTACTAGAAAGAAAGCAATTTTTATGGCATCTATTATCAATTTTTTTACAATAATAGGATCGATTGCTACGGCAGTTTCAGCAGCAATTGCATGTATAACTTTACAGTCATTAAAGAAACAACGTGAGTCTACTTATAAGCCTGATATTGTCCTTGAGCCACTAAACTTTTATATATACTCGATCATAAAAAGTGACTTGCCATATCCATGTGAATGGTCCAAAGAAGATAAAGGTTTTGACTATAATACAACATCCTTCAATAATTTCATCCAAGCTGAGTTGCATAATCTTGGTTTAGGTGCGGCAAGATATATTTCGGCGAGATACGATTTCGACATGATAGAGAGTATGCGTCTGACAAAAGCAGAAATGATGAAACTGAAGGAAGATTTGAGAGTTATGACTGTTATTGATCAAAAGCGTCTTGAGGTTATACCTGCTTCCGAGAGTTCACCTTTTCAAAAAATGTTTTATGCACCTCTAGGACATGTATATAAACTAAATCATATTTTACCTGATAGTGTTGCCAAAGATTCTATACAATTACCAGTAATAAGTCAATATCTTTTTTTCATATCACTTTCGGTTTACTTAATGTGGGCAACACCACAGCCAATTAAGAATACTGGCGTTTCAAAAATGAAACTAATAGATTTGCCACCACTATTTTTAGTCTTAACATATTTTGATATAGCCAATAAAGAGTATAATAAAAAATTCGAATTGCGATTCTCTTTACTGACCAGCTCAAAAATAAAAACTCAAGGTGTTTTAAACGTTAAAGAGATCGGATAGCGATAATTTTATTCTTTATAACGTTTCAATTAAAAAAAATCTAAGTGAATTTTATAAGTAGAAAAAAAGTTGTTGTTACATAAACGGCGAATAACATTATCTTATAGTTATATAGCAACCAAACCCTCCAACCTCACTTCTAACGCCTTCGCAATTTCATAAAGCAAAAAAATAGTCGGGTTCACTTTTCCATTCTCAATAATCTCAATAGCTGGTCTGTCTTTATTACAAACTCTGGCCAGATTGGTCTGGCTCCAGCATTTTCATTTATTTAACCGTATGATTTTGTATAACGCCTGCGAAACGCAAGAAAATTCAGTAACTTTATTTTAAAATCTGCAATGAACTACACAGACAAACATATCATTGAAACCTATTCAGGTTTATTTGAAGGCTTAAGCTCTTTGAGTAAAATTGAACTGATAGAAAGTCTTTCAAAGTCATTGAAGACGGCGAAAACTACAAAAGAGAGTAAGTTTTACAAATCTTTTGGTGCCTTTTCTTCAGCCAAATCTCCAGAGGCAATTATAAAAGACATCAAATCAAGCAGGAAGTTCAGCAATAAAGAAATTAAATTCTGATGCAGTATTTACTTGATACCAGTATTTGTGTTTTCTTTTTACGTGGGAAATTAAATTTAGATGACATAATCAGGCAAAAAGGAAGAGAAAACTGCTTTATTTCTGAAATTACTGTGGTCGAACTTCGTTACGGTGCAGAAAACAGCGGCAACCCTACAAAATCACATAAAGCTGTTGACGCATTTGTAAGTGGCCTCTCCATTATTCCTATATACGGTTGTATTAAGCGATACGCAAAAGAAAAAGTCAGGCTTAAAAAAATCGGCAAACCTATGCATGATGAGTTTGACCTTTTAATTGGTGTAACGGCAATTGAAAATAAATTAACACTGGTTACCGATAATGTAAAAGATTTCGAACGATTGAATGGAATAAAAATTGAAAATTGGTTCAAGAGAAAGTAACATACAAACGTTGATGCCTGTTAATTATATCTCCACCAAAATACTTAACTCAACCTCCAACGCCTTCGCAATTTCATAAAGCGAAAAAATAGTAGGGTTCACTTTTCCATTCTCAATAATCTCAATCGCCTGTCTGTCTTTATTACAAGCCCTGGCCAGATCGGCCTGCGTCCAACCTTTCTCTTCACGTAATGCGATGATGCGTTGCCCTATCTTTTTCTGAAGCTGTTCTTTTTTCACCTGTACAAAGTCCAGAAAAAAATCAAAAATAGTGTCATATTTTAATTGACAATCTGATTTAACTGATTATA
>DPWF01000119.1:6106-14971 GCA_003526435.1 Chitinophagaceae bacterium
ATGAAAAAGGCGGTTAGAAAATTAACGATATCATATACACATCAGGAAACACTATACAAGACTGAAACCATACCCTATATTAGAATAAAAGGCAAATGGTTAGAAAAACTGGGTTTTAAGCAAGGCCAGAAAATCAGCATACAGGCATCAGACAAGAAACTAACGATTACCACTGATGAAGCCTTGCTTCCTGCAAACTAAACCATTGCTCAGAACCCTACTACGCTCATTCAACCTGACAGCCTTTTTCTACACCCGCCAACAGCCCATGCCTTGTACCCACCCAAAAAAGGCTTCCAGGGAGCCCAAAACTCCATAGTAGAGTTTCATTCAGTATAGATTCCTATCTACTTCCTGTTATATCAAGTTGAAAAACAAATCATTAGCCTATTAAAAGCCTGCTAAATACCTATTATATACCATCCTTAAAAGGGTGGGGCTCAATAGGGCTTTGATAGGGATATGATAGGGGTTTAATAGGGCTTTAAATAATGACAATACCTGACATAACACGAATAAGGAGTGGATGTCTTGTACTGAAAAACTTTACAGTTGCGGGAGATGTTACGGATATAGCTTTACAGTATGCATAGATGATACTGAACAGGCTTTACAATTTTCATAATAGTACTGATATAGCTTTACGGTAAGGTTTGTTTTCCATGTTTTTTGGAGATTACTCATACATTAATGAGCAATCGACTGCAATAATCTACTGAGTATCAATAAAATATTTTTTACATATATTCTGGATAAGGTTATGTATATTTAAGCTACGAGCTTTATACGTAAACCATATCCTTTGAATGCATATCAGCAACATAGCAATAAAAACATGAGTAGATCTGTTGCTGATAGCAGGTCAATAGGTTCTCCACATCGAAATCTACAGGAACTCATTGAAAACAGTCCCCACGTAAAGCAACTGAATGCGTATCAAAAAATGGCGGATGCCTATTCCACCATACAGCAAAATCCGGTTCAGAAAAAGCAAAACGATGATGAAGTAAATGATTGTTTTGCTGAAAGAAAAGAAATGCCGACACAGGCTTTTGCTGCCAATACAAAAACCAATAAAAGCTCTTTTTCTGAAACCATCCAGCATACTAATGCGGTGGTACAAAAAGCCAAGTTTAAAAAAGCCCCTGCTGTTGTTAAAAAGCATAAACTGAAAGGTAAGAAAATGAAAAAGGTACTGCCCGCTAAAAAGCAAACCATGACGGTGAGAAATAAAACGAATGTTTATACTTCGGGTATGGTAAACCATGTAACGCTGCCTACAGGGGTAAATGCCGGACCCAGGAAGGAGGCACAAAAAGTGGCAAATTTTCTTGGAGGAAGCTGGGTTGGGGGACACATGGTGAATGATATAATAGGAGGTACAGGCGATTTCTCAAATATTGTTCCGATCACATCTTCTATGAACGGACAACATAAGACCATTGAAAACAGGGCAAATAATGAACTTAGTAATGGTCATGGTAATACAGTAGAATATAAAATGAATATTAATAGAAGAGAAACCAGGGTACATGGATTAAGTACGGTTAAAAATTTGCCCGTAGAATTTAAACAAACGCTTGATGTTTACCCTCCTAATGCTGCTATGTACACGGTTAATGGTGCTGTACTTACGCATCCATAAATGAGCAATAACTTTTAGAAAACCCCGAAACTTTCCAAGCGTTACTTATTTCTGAAGAAGAATAGTAATAAATTTATTTATCAAAAAATACGATGAAAAATAAATTAGGCTTTAACCTGGTATTCGCGCTGATTGCCTTTCCAATAGGAATTGCATTGTTTCGGGAATTCGATCTGCAAAGTTTTACATTTAAAAAAACGGCACTAGGTATGCTATACCTTGTTACGTTTATAGTATTGATCTACCTGACCCTGAAAAAAAGTAAAAGATCATCTGAAAAATAACAGCATTTACAGATACATAGTGGCAATAAGTACTGTTAGTGTAGCTTTACAAGCCATAACTTTTGAAAAGATTCTTATCTCCCATTACATATGAAACAGCGTATTTTTCTGCTAATCTTTGCTACTGTTATTGTACAGTTGTTGTATGCGCAGGGCTATATTGACCTGACCAAAGAAAAAGCCAGAAAAAAACTGGAAAACTCAAAAGCACACAATGCAGGAATAAATATTCTTATTGAAGCATCAGATACAACACTCAGTTACCTGGTACGTGATAAAGCCGTTCAAAATCTGGATCTTCTACTTTTTTTCGATCAAAAGAACCGATGCTACAAAGAAAAAAAGGTACTTGCCTGCGATAGTTGTTACCAGCAATTCTTAGACAATATTCTATCAGATAAATATTATCGCTGGACAAAAATCAACGACTCCACTTATTTTTCCCGTTTTCCCTACCGCATCATCCTCGACACCCGTTTGGCTAAAGCATTCACCTTAGAATTAAGACGTAGCGATTTGACAGGCGGTGAGTATCGGAAAACAGTTAGACTGGGACTATAAATGAATTCTTGTAGCATGGGTTCGAAAAATACCCAACACTCAACTTCGAAATGGAATATTCCATATTTCCGTGTTCATCATTACAATAGAGACTTATGTATATTTAGCGGGCTGTAAAATGAAGAGATCCTAATGTCAAAATTGAAAACGGTTCGTGAAAAGTTAAACCTCACCCAGGAAGAGCTGGCTGACCGATCAGGTGTATCCGTAAGAACCATACAACGCATTGAAGCCGGTACCGATCCGAAAGGGTATACCCTCAAAGTACTGGCAAAAACCCTGGGAGTGGAACAGGACGAACTGGTAAAAACCAGCGAAAAGCAGGCGCCCATCCCCCTCACATTCCTAAAACTAATTAACCTATCCTCCCTACCTGTGGCTTTTCTGCCACCCCTGAATATTGTTTTACCCTTGATCATCATGTTCCTGAAAAAGGAATTTGGCACCATGGCCAAACAGTTGATCTCTGTTCAGATTCTATGGACGGTTGGCGCGTTTGTGCTGTTCATGATATCCGCTTTTATCAAAAACTGGTTTTTGCTGAGCGGTAAGTTTACGTTGATGGTAATGGTATTGCTGGCCCTCAGTAATATTGCCCTCATACTCTGGAATGCCATTTCGCTCGATAAAAACAAAACGCCGGCAATACGGCTCAAATTCAGCTTAATCTAAGCCCGTAAAGGATTTGGCGTGAATCTGGCGGCTTATTGGCGGGCTGTTTTTCACCCAACAACAGGTTGAACCCCTAATCTTTGCTGCAAAATTATCTATGATGAAAAAACGATTTCCAGCGCTGGTACTGGCCCTGTTATCTATCTGCCTCACCCATGCACAGGTAGCCAAAAACTCGGAACTGTTCCTGCAGTTGAAAAAACAGGACAGTATTTTTTTTGAACGAAGCTTCAATCTTTGCGATCTCGCCTACCTCGGTAAAGCCATTCATAAGGATTTGATTTTCTTTCACGACCAGGGGGGCATACAAAACCGTCAGGATTTTCTGGAAAGCGTGCAAAAGAATATTTGTGGTAACCCCAACCGGAAACCCATCAGAAAACTCACAGAAAACAGTCTGGAAGTATTTCCGTTGTACAAAGAAGGGAAACTCTATGGCGCTATTCAAAATGGGGTACATGATTTTTATGTACGGGAGCCGAATAAACCCGAATGGCACAGCAGCAGGGCCAGGTTTACGCATGTATGGTTATGGGAAAATGAGACATGGTTGCTGAAAGAAGTGTTAAGCTATGACCACCAGGAACCGGAAAAATCAACGATATCAATCAAGATTGAAAAAGAAATTGAACAACTGCTGGCGGAGGAAAAAGTACCCGCTTTGGGGCTGGGTATTATTGAGAATGGCAAACTGCAAAAAATAAATGTTTTCGGAACGCTCGATAAAGAAAGGCCGGCATCTTATAACTCCATTTTTAAAGTAGCATCACTTACCAAACCCGTTACTGCAATCGTTGCGTTGAAATTAATCAGTGAGGGTAAACTGGCACTCGATGAACCCTTAGACAAATACTGGAAAGATCCTGATCTGTTACATGATCCACGCATACATCAACTAACACCAAGAATCATTCTCTCACATCAAACCGGCTTTCCCAACTGGCGGTACCTGGACCAAACTAAAAAATTGCGTTTTGAATTTGACCCTGGTACCAGGTTCCAATATTCAGGTGAAGGCTTTGAGTACCTGCGCAAAGCAATGGAAGTAAAATTTGGCAAAAATCTGGAAACATTGGCAGCCGAGCTCGTTTTCCATCCTGCTAAAATGAAAGACACCCGTTTTTGGTGGGATCAATCAATGGATGAAAAACGTTATGTCAAAAATCACGACAAGAATGGGAATGCTCATGAAACCGTCAAATATTATAAAGCCAATGCAGCAGCCAATCTCCTGACCACAGTAGAAGACTATGGAAACTTTCTTGCCTATGTTTTAAATGGTGCCGGTTTATCGCAGGCAGTACTGGATGAAATGCATAAAAGTCAGGTGAAGCTTAAAGAGCAGGATTATTTTGGTTTGGGCTGGGAAAAAATAACAGGCTTCAGTAACAATGAATATGCATTGCTTCATTCGGGGAAAGATCCCGGGGTAAGTACACTGGCTGTTATATTTCCGAAAAGCAGGAATGGATGGCTCATCTTTCTGAATGGCGATAATGATATGAAGTTGATCGAAAAACTGCTGACAGAAAAACTCTATCTCGGAGCTGAACTCTGGAATAAAAAATAAGCCCCCATTTCAGTATCACTCTGTGCCTTCAGTGGTATTAATATTTACCAATGAAGGCATAGAGTAACACTGAGGCAGAGATTTTTTTCAGATCTTCATATTCCGCAATTTCCGGGTTGTATGAGGGCTGATGAATCCTGAAATTAGCGTTCTATAATACGTGGTATGAACGAACAACAACAACTCAACTATAACCGTATAGCAGCAGCCATTGAATACATCAATACCAACTTCAGGCAGCAGCCAAGCCTCGAAGAGCTGGCAAAACAGGTACATATAAGCCCCTTTCATTTCCAGCGGCTTTTCAGTGAATGGGCAGGAACTACGCCCAAAAAATTTCTGCAATACATCAGCACCGAACACGCCAAAACATTACTCAAAGAACAACAGGCCACACTTGTTGATACCGCTATGGAAATAGGACTGTCGGGTACCGGACGGCTACACGATCTTTTTATCAATATCGAAGGCATGACACCCGCCGAATATAAAAACGGAGGTGCAGCACTTCATATTCATTTCAGTTATGCGGAGAGTCCGTTCGGAAACCTCATCATAGCATCCACACCCAAAGGCATATGTTATATGGCTTTTGAAGAGAATGAAACAAAAGCACTGAACGACCTGAAAGACAAATTCCCCAACGCCACTTACCAGCAAAAATTAGACATCATACAACAGAATGCCTTATTTATTTTTCAGAACGACTGGTCAAAATTATCCAACATAAAACTGCATTTAAAAGGAACAGAGTTTCAACTCAAGGTATGGGAGTCCTTGTTAAAAATACCAATGGGTAAGCTGTCTACTTACGGCAACATCGCAGAACAAATTGGTAATACCAATGCCTCTAGAGCGGTTGGAACGGCTATCGGTAGTAATCCGGTTGCTTATCTTATACCATGTCACCGCGTAATACAGTCAACCGGGCAAATAGGCGGATATATGTGGGGCCCAATCAGAAAGACAGCTATTATTGGCTGGGAGAGTGCGAAAACCAACCAGTAAATAACATAGCAAGTTTCGGGTTTTGTGAGCAGCGATGCATGTTCATCTTCGCAGAACAAGAAACATACAATCAATGAAAACATTTATTCTCGTACACGGTTCCTGGCACAGTGTATGGAACTGGCATAAAGTAATACCTGTTCTGGAAGCGCAGGGTCATAAAGCCATCGCCATCGATTTGCCAGGTATGGGCAGAGATAAAACCCCGATCAGTGAAGTAACACTTCAGCTATCAGTAGATAAATTATGTAAGCTCATAGATGAAGCAGATGAAAAAGTGATACTGTTAGGACACAGCAAAAACGGCATTGTTATTTCACAGGCGGCAGAATACAGACCGCACAAAATTGAAAAGCTGGTGTACCTGGCAGCATACCTCATTCCCAACGGAAAAACACAGGCCGAATATTCGGCGATGGATACAGCCGGTGTGCTGAAACCTTATGTAACCCGTTATCCGGAAACAGGCTCACATACTTTACAAACCGAAATTTATAAAGAAGGTTTGTATCATGATTGTGATGATGATATAACAGAACTGGCAAAACTGTTATTGAGTCACGAAAGTGTTGCTACGGGCATTACTCCATTGCAATTGAGTGAAGATAAATTTGGATCAGTCCCACGCTTTTATATTGAATGTACAGAAGACAGGGCCGTAACTCCTTTTATTCAGCAGAAAATGTACACAGAAACAACCTGTGAGAAAATATATAGTATGCCAACCAGCCACTCACCCTTTTTCAGCCAACCAAAAGAGTTATGTGCTATTTTAGAAGACATCATTAAATACCAATAGTATATCAGAAAGTATGCTTACCATACATGCCCATTATTCGGAAATAAAACAGGAGTGTATGGTAAGCATACAAAATGCCGACCCTTACATTATATAGCCTGCAGGCTGATGGTAAAATATTGATTCAGTAATGCATTTGGTTTTAGTGTTTCCCTGATAATGAGCTTCCTGTTACCACCCACTGTAGATACCCCAGGTACGAGTTGGGGTTTGAAGAATTTTGGATCAACAGCCACATAGGGAACAAGTTGGGGTTGCTTGGGAATACCCGGATATGGTTGACCAGTTGAAAGTGGTTTAATAGGGGAATGGTAATAATAAACAGCGGGGCCAGTCTGCCAGATATAAAAACGTAAATCATTATTGACTTCAACAATAAACACTTTCTGCGAAAGCTGAAGTGCATCATCGCACCAGGGAATCCATACTTCATTATAATTGATCTGCCCCGGAAAAATAATACCATGGTCTTCGGTATTTTCCAATTTCAGAAATGCCACCGGAAATCTGCTTTGATTTTCGATGGCTTTAATAGCTGTAACTGACATAGTCATTAGGTTTACGTAAGAAATTTAATAATGGGTAAGATTAGTCTGGAATTCTAAATTCTGCAACTGAGGAAAGTCGCAGTCATCTATACCATTTGAGCATTGTTAACCCTCACTCATTTGTTTTAGCAGAAGTAGAGGGCCGCGATATGCTTTTAGGGAATTAATTATCTTCGGTATTTCCAAAGAATGACAATTAACCTCAATGCCTTTTCTGAAACGTATAGGGAAACCCTCTAAAACAATCTTCTTCTATGCTTTACTCATGGCCTTATTGGTATTCGCTTTAAAGTGGATGCAATGGAAATACCTGATCACCGATCATTCCCTGGATATTTATGTAGGCTTGATTGCTGTTTTCTTCACTTTACTGGGTATCTGGGTGGCATCGCAACTCACCAAACCAAAGGTTGAAACCGTTATTGTAGAAAAGCAGGTGTATATAACCTCACCCGAAGAATTTGTTTTGAACGAAGCAGAGCTGCAGAAGCTAAACCTCACTACCCGCGAGTATGAAGTGTTGCAGCAATTATCGAAAGGGCTGAGTAATGCCGAAATAGCGGAACAGTTATTTCTTTCATTGAGTACGGTAAAAACACATGTATCGAACCTGTTCTTTAAGATGGATGTGAAAAACCGTACCCAGGCCATCGAAAAAGCCAAACGTCTTAAACTTACCCCATAACTTCCTTACATATCTTCCTTTCTCCCTGTTAAAACATCTGGTAAGCGTTAATCTTCAAATATTCAAGATTTTTTGCACGCGGAAGGGGAGAAAGGGAGCCGATACTTTGGTATGAAATATGTGAGGTAACCCTATTTTGGTACTTTAGTATGAGAGCCCCGCTTGCGTGTACGGATAGATTTGCGTAAAATTATACACGATGAAAAAGAACGTTCTCATTTTTGGTCTCATTCTCGGTCTTATTCTCGTAGGTCATATGATCTACATGGTGAACCTGCTCTATACCCAACCCGATCTGCAAACCAATGATATTGTAGGGTATGCAGCCATGATTGTGGTGTTTTCGCTAACATTTTTTGGTATCAGGAATTACCGGAACAAACAATTGGGTGGGGTTATTTCGCTGGGTAAGGCATTTAAGACCGGAGCATTGATTGCATTGCTGGGGTCAACCATGTACGTAGGGGTGTGGCTGTTTTATTATTACCTTTTTGTTCCCGATTTTATAGATGTATATGCTTCTCATGTAATCAACACCTGCACCAGAAATGGTGATTCGGCCACGGTTGTGGCTAAAAAAACGGAAGAAATGAAGCAGTTCAAAGAAATGTACAAGAGTCCGTTTTTTGTAGTGCTGGTTACTTATTTTGAAGTATTGCCTATTGGACTGGCTGTGGCATTCATCAGTTCATTGGTATTGAAGAGAAAGGCAAAACCCAACAACATTCAATCCTGATTTATGCATAAAGACACCCAGCAATACCACAAAGCACTCTTGCCGGAAGACAAAGCCATTTGCGATTTGTTATATGAACTGATCTCAGAAAACCTGCCCGAAGCAGAACATAAAATATGGCATGCCCACCCCGTATGGTTCCTGGAGGGCAACCCCATAGTGGGATATGATAAACTGAAAAACTGTGTACGCTTATTGTTCTGGAGCGGTGAAAGTTTTGAGGAAGCAGGGTTGCAGAAAGAAGGTGGTTTTAAATCGGCAGGAGCCCGTTATATATCGGTTGACCAGATCAATAAAAAAGACCTGAAACGCTGGCTCAAAAAATCGCGGGATATTCAATGGGATTATAAAAATATT
>DPWF01000205.1:0-5083 GCA_003526435.1 Chitinophagaceae bacterium
GTAAGGCTTTCAATACATCATGATGACTCATTTTCTCCAGTTTGCAGATATGTGCCACTTCGGGTGGGCCAAGTGCATGCAGTTTCAGGTGCGGATATTCCTGTTTAATCTGCCTGAAGGTATTGGTATAAAAATCGAGCCCTAATTCGGGGTGATGGCCACCCTGTAATAACAACTGGTCGCCCCCGTATTTCAAAGTCTCTTCAATTTTTATACGGTAAGTGGGCATGTCGGTTATATAGGCTTCCGAATGACCAGGTATCCGGTAAAAATTACAGAACTTACAATTGGCAATACAAACATTGGTAGTATTTACGTTGCGATCGATCTGCCAGGTAACCTTGCCATGTGGAACCTGTTTTTTTCTCAGCTCATCAGCCACATGCATTAGTTCAGAAAGTGGGGCCTGTTCAAAAAGGAACATACCTTCTTCAATACTCAAAAAATCAAAATTCAATGCCCGTTGGTACAAATCTGCTAGCTGCATGTAGAGGAAATTTCTTGTAAACAACAAAGGTAGGATGATAAGGTTGATTATTGCTGCATCAAAAACAGCAGTTCGGTTGTCTTGTTTAGGGCCAATGATCATTCCTGACCGGAAATCGTACAAAAAAACGGAGGTAATGGACAAATGGGCTTATTTTCAATCTGCATGAAACGTTTACCGATTGCCATCCTCCTTATCGGGCTGTTCTATGCCCTTCCTCCTGCTCATGCCCAGGAAGAATTTATCATGCCCGAGGCAAAACTGCTCACCCGTTTTCCATTTTCACAGTTAAGTGGCGGTATCGTCATCATAAAAGCACAGGTAGATGAACACCAGGATACGCTCAATTTTGTTTTTGATACCGGCAGTGGCGGTATTTCACTCGATTCACTCACTGTTCAGTATCTCGGACTAAAAAAACAACTCAGCGATAAAACAATAAGAGGTATTGCAGGCATTAAGCTGGTAGAATTTGCTTACAACCACACACTTAAGTTACCCGGACTTGAAGTAGATAAGCTTGATTTTCATATCAACGATTATGAATTGCTGACAAGTGTATATGGAATAAAGATTGACGGAATTATAGGGTTTAGTTTTCTGAGAAGGTATATCGTAAACCTTGACTACGATAAGCAGGTGATGGAAGTATACTCACCTGGTCGTTTCAGGTATCCTAAAGGGGGACATTTGTTACATCCTGATTTTTCAACCCTTCCCCTGCAAAGTGCAACAATAGAAGATGAAAGAATCATCAATGCGCGATTTATTTTTGATACAGGCGCAGGTCTTACATTTCTTTTATCAAAAGAATTTGTGACAGACAGCATGTTCTTTAAACGCAAACGGAAATTCTACCCAACACAGGCGGAAGGACTGGGCGGAAAGAAGATGATGGATATTACTGTAGCAAAAGAAGTAAAACTGGGCCCCTATAAATTCAGAAATGTACCGGTACACATTTTTGATGATGAATATAATGTAACATCCTACCCCTTGCTTGGCGGATTAATAGGGAATGATGTGATGCGCCGGTTCAATGTTATCTTAAATTACCCGGATCGTTGTATTTATATAAAACCCAACAATCATTTCCCGGAAAGTTTCGATTACTCCTATACAGGTTTGGGTATATACCTCATCGATGGGGAAATAAGGGTCATTGATATTATCAAAGGTTCACCGGGCGACAAAGCAGGTTTTCAGCCAGGCGATATTATTTTTTCTGTTGAAAATAATTACACCAAAAATATCCAGACCTATAAAACACTTTTCCAGAACTCTATTGGCAGGGTTCGTGTGATTATTTTCAGGGAACAGAAACCACTGGTGTTAACCATGATGATAAAAGACATCAGGCGAAACCGCTAACAAACTTTGCGTTTTTGGGAAATGTAGGTGACCGGAACGGCTGACTACAGGTTCAAAAAAGATACACTACCTGCTTTTCACTTAATTTCGCTGTTTCAATTCTTTCTATGATAGTATTTGACCGGTTTGTGCTCGATAATGGCCTCAGGGTATTGGTACATGAAGATCATTCAACACCCATGGCTGTTGTGAATGTATTGTACGATGTAGGCGCGCGTGATGAAAACCCCGAAAAAACAGGTTTTGCTCACCTGTTCGAACACCTCATGTTTGGTGGAAGCATCAATATACCTGATTATGATGAGCCATTGCAGCGTGCAGGCGGCGAGAACAATGCGTATACCACCAATGACCTTACCAACTATTATTGTCAGGTACCAGCCGAAAATATTGAAACAGCATTCTGGCTCGAAAGCGATCGCATGTTAAGCCTCGCATTCAGTAAAAAAAGCCTTGACGTACAGCGAAAAGTGGTATGTGAAGAGTTCAAGGAACATTACCTGAATAAGCCCTATGGCGACGTATGGCATAAAATGCGGGATCTGGCTTATACTACACACCCCTATCGCTGGATGACCATTGGCAAGGAACTGAGTCATGTAGAGAATGCACATATTGATGATGTAAAACAGTTTTTTTTCAAACATTATCGGCCAGTAAATGCCATTCTCGCAGTAACAGGTCATGTTACCACCGAACAGGTAAAGCAACTTGCCAATAAATGGTTTGCTGATATACCCATGGGCGATCCTTACAAACGCCATTTACCACAGGAGCCTCTACAAACCAAGGCACGTAAACTGGAAGTACACGCAGCAGTACCACTCGACGCATATGTAAAAACATGGCATATGGACTCGAGACTTGAAAAAGGGTATTATGCTGCGGATATGATTACTGAAATTCTTGGCGGAGGTGGTTCATCTAGATTATATCAATCGCTGGTAAAAGAAAAACAATTGTTTTCCAATCTAGATTGTTATCATTTCGGAAGTATCGATGCAGGATTGCTGACTGTGGAAGGAAAACTGGTAAAAGGAGTGAAAATGGAAGATGCTGCTGCAGCCGTAGATGCTGAAATCAGTAAGCTACAGTCAACGCTTATCAACGAACAGGAATTACAGAAAGTAAAAAATAAAACAGAAAGTGTTATTGCTTTTGAAGATATGAGTATCATGAGTAGGGCCAACAGCCTTGCACTATATGAACTACTGGGCGATGCAGAAATGATGAACACTGAATTGCAGAAGTACCAGGCAATTACGGTAGAAGATATTCAGACATATTGTAAAAAAATATTCCGGGAAGAAAACAGTAATACATTATTCTATCATGCCAATTAATGTTTAGCTGCGGTTAAAACCGTAGCTATTGAACAGTGAGATTTTATTTATGATCAACAGAACCACAGCTCCTTCCATAATCGATGCAGTCTCTTTTAACCTGTCATTGAAACCCTGCGACCGTTATACACTCGACAACCAGACACCTGTTTATGCCATTCATGCCGGCGCACAGGATGTAGTAATGATAGAATGGGTATTTTATGCAGGTAACTGGTATGAGTCGAAAAATATTGTAGCCGGTACCACCAACTTTTTACTGAAGAATGGAACGGACAGCCGGAATGCATATGCTATTAATGAGTATTTTGAATTTTATGGAGCATATCTTAATCGCAGTTGCTACAATGAAACTGCGACAATTACACTGCATTGTTTAAGTAAACACCTCCATGAATTATTGCCGGTAGTTGCCGAAATATTAACTGAGAGTATTTTTCCGGAAGGAGAACTGGCTATCTGTAAACAGAACCAGAAACAAAGGTTACAGGTGAACCTCAAGAAATGCGATTTTGTGGCGAATCGTTTGATTGATGAATATGTTTTTGGCTTTCATCATCCTTATGGAAAATATACATCGACCATAGATTATGATGCTTTGCAAAGAGAGGAGCTGGTTGCATTTTATGAGCAGTTCTATAAAAATGGTTCCTGTATGGTATTTGCAGCAGGAAAATTGCCTGCTGATTTGGATCAGCAATTGAACAAGGTCTTTGGCAAACTTCCACTCAACAGTGGCACCATGCCAACCATTGAATACCCGCTTACATCCGCTACCGAAAAAAAATACAGAATCATTAACGATGCAGAAGGGGTACAGGGCGCCATAAGAATGGCACAACCTTTTTTTAACAGACATCACCCCGATTTCCCGAAAGTGCAGGTGCTGAATAATATTTTCGGCGGCTTTTTCGGATCAAGACTCATGAGTAATATTCGTGAAGACAAGGGTTATACTTATGGCATACATAGCTACCTGCAGAATCATATTCATCACAGTGCCTGGATGATCAGTACAGAAGCAGGAAGGGATGTTTGTGAAGCAACCATAACAGAAGTGTATAACGAAATGGAAAGGTTGAGGAATGAGCCTGTGGAGAAAGAAGAACTTGATCTGGTTCGTAACTATATGATTGGTTCATTACTTGGTGATCTAGATGGTCCCTTCCAGATCATCAGCCGCTGGAAAACATATATATTGAATGGACTTGATGAACAATATTTCTACAATAGCATAGAAACCATTCGAAATGTAAGCAGTGAAGAGTTGCAGGCCCTTGCACAAAAGCATCTTCATCCCGATAATTTCTATGAATTGGTAGTTGTATAAACCCCCTCTTATCTCGTTCTCTGCGGTGAATTCACAAGTATTTTTCACCGCAGAGAACAAGAGGAAATGGAGTTTTCGCAGAGAGGTGTTAAAATTTAAAATACTGCCTTTAATCAGAAAATAAATGCTAATTTGAAACGTATCTAATTATATGGGACGTTTCTTTACAAAAACAGTAGCAAGTACGCTTGCCATTTTATTCGCCGCATATATTCTCAGGGGTATTGATGTAAAAGACCCACTGACAGCTTTAGTGGTGGCGTTGGTATTGGGATTGCTGAATAGCTTCATCAAACCCATCCTTATTCTGCTGACCATACCTATTACCATCTTTACACTCGGACTTTTCCTCTTTGTGATCAATATCATCATCGTAAAATGGGCTGCATCTATTGTTCCCGGTTTTACGGTAGATGGATGGGTAGCCGCCTTGTTCTTCAGTTTGCTGGTATCATTTGTAACATCCATTATTGAAGCCATCCTCGGAAGAGGAGGCGAACAGCAGGAAAACTAAAATCTCCGCGAAAACTCCCTTTCTTCTCTTCTCCCTGT
>DPWF01000205.1:5108-17829 GCA_003526435.1 Chitinophagaceae bacterium
ACAGGGAGAAGAGAAGAAAGGGAGGGAAGAGAGAGAAATATAAAACTATAATGAGGCAATTAATGCTTTCACTTTTTCGCTGATCAAATCCCTGATCTTATTAAATTCATCCGGCTCCATATGTTTAGGATCGGGTATTTGCCAGTCGATAAATTGTTTGGCAGGCATCCACGGACATGCATCGCCACAACCCATGGTAACCACTGCATCAAAAGGTGCATAGGCTTCCACTTCCTGCAACGATTTGCTGTCGTGAGAGCTAAGATCGTAACCCAATTCTTTCATCGCAGCAATGGCCTTCGGGTTTACAATGCCGCTGGGTTTGCTACCTGCACTGAAAGCTGCTACGTTTTCGCCCCCATGTATAATGGCAAAAGCCTGACTCATCTGACTGCGGTTACTGTTTTCTACACAAACAAAAAGTAGTTTCTTTTTCATCAGACATAAATTTTAGTTGCAACAGCCCGGTGCGCAGCATGCTTTTTCTTCTGTTACAGGTTTTTCTGCATACACAGTGATGCTGTAAATACCGGCATCACTGTTCCGGAATGATTGTATTTCTTCTGCAGAAAAATAATTGCGGAGAATATCATCAGGCAATAAGATGCTTTTTTCTTTTTGTACGGTTATATTTTTAAAACCGGTAGCCTGTATCAGTTCCAGGTATACATTTTTTTGTATGGCACCCGATACACAACCGGCATACATTTCGGCAGCTTCACGAAGTTTTGTAGGAAGTTCACCTTCCAGTACAATATCGGAGATGCTGAAATGACCACCGGGTTTTAATACACGATACACTTCTTTCAATACATTGAACTTGTTGGGTACCAGGTTTAATACACAGTTGCTTACTACTACATCGGCAACATTGGCAGATACCGGCATTTGTTCGATATCGCCAAAACGAAACTCTACATTATTAAAACCCAATTTCTCCGCATTGGTTCTTGCTTTTTCAACCATTCGCTCTGTGAAGTCAATACCAATTACTTTACCATTTTCACCTGTAAGTGCCCGGGCAATAAAACAATCATTACCGGCACCACTGCCGAGATCAATAACGGTATCGCCTTTTTTAATTTTTGCAAATTCTGTTGGTAAGCCGCAACCCAAACCAAGATCTGCATCGGGGTTATAACCTGACAGACTGGTATAATCGTCGGCCATAATATTGTACACATCTGTACTGCACCCACCGGCACCACAGCAGGATGCTGCATTTTCGGCGCGTGACTGATCGGCAATCTCGCCATACTTTTCTTTAACCAATGCCTTTAAGGCTGTTTCTGTTTGCATTTTTTTTGTTTTTATGATGATAAAAACTGTTCGTGGTCACTATTGTATGCAATACATGGCCTGCATACAGTGATGAGCACTAACAGCATGATTTTGCCTGTTGATCTTTTAGTTTGTGAAAAAGGGAAGAAAATTCTGCATTGAATTTTTCAAATGCTTTCCAGTTGATGCAGTAACAACTACGTGGACCATCTACATTACCATCAATTAAACCCGCTTCTTTTAATTCTTTGAGATGTTGCGATACAGTAGACTGGGCCAGTGGCAATACTTCAACAATCTCACCACATATACATTCATTGTTTTGTGCAAGCACTTTCAGTATGGCAATACGGGCAGGATGTGCAAGTGCTTTTGCAAATGCTGCGAGGTCCTGTTCTTTTTTTGAAAATGCTGCTGTTTTTGGTGTGGCCATCTTTTATCGTTTTTATACGATAAGACAAAGTAAATGACTTTTTTTCTTTTATCGTACAAAAACGATAAATATTTTTGCCAAAAAAACACGATTTGTACGCCAATGTAAAGAATCGCCGTTTCTCATGAAATAGCACCATTCATCCTATTTCAAAAATCGAAAATTTTACTAAATTGCTGATTATCAATTAATTAAGTTTTGCCAGTTATTAAGTTCTGCCCATTACCTAAAAAAACTTGGTACTATGTGTTGCATAGTACCAAAAAACTCCCCATCTTTGTGTTATGAAAGGAAAGGGAATAACCCAAACCCTTCAGAAATAAAAAAATTAAAAACACTATTAAATAAAAGGTCATGAAAACGCAAAACACAAACTTCTTCCAACAACTGGGTCAGGAACACCTGAACAACCTCGTAAAAGAAGTAAAAGAAACAATTGCGACAGGTATCCACATCAACAACAAAAATGCATTTGGTGCCGTTGATTACTGGAACATGCAACGCAACCGCAAAACAAGGATGGTAAGAAGATACCTTGTTGCTTAATAAAAACGTACAGAAACAATTATTATAAACCATTGTTCTGCTTACCCCCCGAAACGTAAGGGAACAATCAAAAACTCCGGCTATGGACATTCAGAACACACAAAGTCAGATGCGAAAGGGTGTATTGGAGTTTTGCATTTTATCCATCATCAGGCAGGGTGAGGTTTACCCCAGTGATATCGTGGACCGAATGAAAGCTGCTAACCTGCACATCCTGGAAGGTACCTTATACCCGCTTTTGACACGCTTGAAAAACGCAGGTTTACTGACCTACCGTTGGGTGGAAAGTAACAGCGGGCCGCCCCGTAAATATTTCGTGATGACCGATAAAGGCTTAGAGTTCTACAACGAACTCGAAAGAACCTGGCAGGAACTGGCCGATGCCGTACAGGCACTCACGCAACCACCAGTTGCATCGTCACACGAAGAAAATCCAACCCAACCTTAACCAACAAAACTGAACAGAAAATGAAAAAGGTAATCAATATAAACTTTCAGGGCAGGGTAATACCCATCGAGGAGTCTGCCTACGACATGCTGAAGCAGTATGTGGAAAGTTTGAGAAAGTTCTTTGCCAACGAGGAGGGACGTGACGAGATCATTAATGATATCGAAGGACGTATCGCTGAACTTTTTGGCGACAGCTTGAAAAAAGGTGCTACCTGCATTACTGATGATACCGTAAATGAAATCATCAACAGTATGGGCCGCCCTGAAGATTTCGAAGGTGAGGAATCGAATGTGCATTCACAATTGGGTGGAGAAGAAAAAGAATACAAATTCAACAATGCCACTACTGCTGAAACAAGCGCCCGTGGCAGGTTATACCGCGATGATAATGAAAAGATATTGGGTGGTGTGTGCGGTGGTTTAGCCAACTATCTCCGTATCGATCCAACCATTGTACGTCTGGTATTTGCTCTGATCACATTTATGGGTGGTTCAGGTATCCTCCTGTATATTTTACTGTGGATCATTCTTCCTTCCAGACCACTGGAAGGAATTTCATCCACTAAAAGATTGTACCGTAATCCTGATGAGAGGGTAATTGCCGGTGTGGCCAGTGGTATCGCATCATATTTTGATATCGCCGTATGGGTACCCCGCCTGATTTTTGCTTTCCCGCTGGTATTGGGTATCATCACTTCCATTTTCAGAGGTGCATTCTGGATGGATGTTGATCCGTTCCCCGGCATCATCTTTGGTTCATTCGGTGGTACTTTATTTGTAGTGTATGCAGTATTATGGGCCGTTATTCCTGAAGCAAAAAGTGCTTCTGAAAAACTGGAAATGCGTGGAGAAAAAGTAGACCTCAATACCATTAAAAATACCATCCAGGAAGATCTCGAAGGCTTTAAAAGCCGCGCAGAAAAATGGGGTGGTGAATTCAAGGATAAAGCACAACAGTTCGGACAGGAATTTGGTCAGACTGTAGGACAAAAAGGTCAGCAGTTTGGTGCAGAAACAGGTTCGGCTATGAAAAGAGGTGGCAGAAGACTTGGTGGTATTATTGCTATCCTGTTCAAAGCATTCTTCCTGTTCATTGCAGGTATACTGGCTTTCGCTTTGTTGGTAACATTGCTTGCCTTTATGGTAGCTGGTGTAGGAGTATTTCCGCTGAAAAACTTCTTCCTCGAAGGATTCAGTCAGAACTTCCTGGCATGGGCCACACTCTTATTGTTCCTTGGCGTACCAGTGGTAGCATTCATTACCTGGCTTATCCGCCGCATCATGGGTGTAAAATCTGGTAACCGTTACCTCGGATTTACATTTGCCGGCTTGTGGTTTATCGGACTGGTTTGCGGTGGTATACTTACCTATTCTATTGTTCGCAATTTCGATGCAACAGCGAGAGAAAAACATGAATACAGCATTGTACAGCCATCTACAGGAAAATTGATTGTAAAAGTACCCGATAGCAAAGTGAAAGTATATGGCCGCTGGTTTAAGATGGATGGTATTGTGAGCATGAACGACGATAGTCTCTTTCTGAACAATGTACGTCTGCGTATTGTAAAGAGTCCCGATTCAGCCTATCATATCTACTCACATAAATTCAGTAGTGGAAGAGATGAGGGAGCAGCAGTAAGAAATATTCATGAAATAGCATACAACATCAATCAGTCAGACAGTACCGTATGGTTGGATCGCGGTTTCTCACTGAAGAAAGGAACGAAATTCCGTAACCAGGGTGTACAGTTAACCATACAGGTGCCTGTTGGAAAAAGAATCCTGATCGACAGAACAGTATCGCGCAGACTCAACTGGTTCCATGTTGGTAATGGTTACGATTGGGAGTGGGATGAAGAATGGAACAGCAATAATGAAGACTGGAATTCCAACGTGGAATATATCATGACACCTGGTGGACTGGAAAGAATAAAAACAAAAGAAGATCTTGAAGAGGAAAAAAGAAGAAAAACTGATGCAGAATCTGATACAGATAATGATGCAGTAGAACAATATAAAAAGAGCAAGGAAGAGTTACAGAAGGAGTATGAGCGTAAGCAGCGTGAGGCAGAAGAACTGAAAAAAGAATTGGATAAACCAGTTGATACTACCCGTTACCGTTACAAAAAAGCAACCGCAATGAATAATAATGCGGAAATAAAACCGGTAACAGAGGAGCGCACAGAAAACCGGATACCCTTTGAGGCTTCCAGGTTACTGATGATGCAAATGGTTTATTAAAGATGGTTGAAGTTGGGAAAAAAGAACCCCGTCCTGTTCTCACGAGGGGGTTCTTCCCTTCTCTTTTAAAAAAACCTAAAACAAACTGCATGAAAATGAAATACACTGTTGCTGTCGCTATCTGCATTATGTTATTAACAGGATGCGTACGTTATCATTCTGAGCGGATCAGGGAAGGTAATATTTCAATTACTGTAAAAGAAAGTGACCGTCGATACAGGGTAGATGCAAAATTCAGCCGCTCAAAAACAAAAGAAGTAGCCAGGGTAATAGACCAGATGCTTGATGCCAATAATACCCTTGAAACCGATGATCTTGATGGAACTATTTCTCTGGAAGATGATTCACGTGTGTACGTAAGACTTCGTTCGGGTCGTCTCCGGATCAGGTTCGATAAAGATGAAAACAGTGAAACCGCTTACGACAGGGTGAGAGATCTTACCGATAAAATTAAGGCCACCATACATACCAGCCAGGCACAGCTTCAATAGACAATTTACTTATCGCTTTCGGATGATGCACCCACTTGCAACCGGTTCTTAACCCGGTGGGATGGTGGAGGGCCAAGCTTATGCCCTGCAAACATGTCACCACAAATCATCTGTATGAAAAAATTATTACTTCGTTCCATTTTTGTAATGGTACTGATCCTGTCTATCATTTACCTGATGGCATGGAAATCGCCGAAATATTATATTCCGCAAACAGCCTATAACGCGGCAGACAGCATCGTACCATTTTTACAATACACAGGCGAACACGAGCGTCCTTTCATAGTGGAAACAAAAAATGCGCTGATTTTTGGTGCCACACATACCAAAGACAATAAGGATCCGCAGATTGCGCAAATGGACGATCGCTGGACCGAATTTAAACCTACCATCGCGTTGGTTGAAGGCAGACTGGGTTTTCTGTTACCTCCTTTTATGGACCCTGTAAAAGAATTAGGAGAAGGCGGCATGCTAAAAGCATTGGCGCATAGAGATGGCGTGAAAATTATGAACTGGGATCTTTCTAAAAAGGCACTAGCCGATTCATTGCAACATTATTTTACCCGCGAACAAATTGCTTTACAGCAAATACTCAACCCTTATTTCGGTAATCTCCGTTTTGGAAAACCATCATCACCTGATGATTATATCAAAGAATATTTGAAACGGTCAGCTCATGTAGGCCTGGAAGACAGTATTAAAACAGTGGCCGATGTAGATCGTATCTGGAAAAAATATTTCCCTGCAGGTTCAGACTGGCGCGTTACTTCGGATGAATATGGATTACCCGGTTACCTCGCAAAACTCATGGCTACTTCGAACGATATCCGCAACCGGCAGTTGGTGTCAGCAGTAAAAGAACTTACCAAAAAAGGTGAAAGAGTATTTGTAGTAAGCGGTTCCAGCCACGCATACTGTGTAGCCCCGGCCTTCAAATAAAACCTCTGCTTAACTTCCCTTTCTCTCTTTCTCCCTGTTAAAAAGTCTAGCAAAAGATAATTTACTATTTACGGGAAGCTGTTAACAGGGAGAAAGAGAGAAAGGGAGGTTTTAATAGTTGTTGGATAGATTGGGAAAAGATTTTGATTTCAAAACATTTTACGGTCCCATCATCCTTTCGCTTATTTTTGCGCCACGCTAAAATACGCATATGAAAAATACGCCTTTCACAGAGAAACATATTGCATTAGGTGCAAAAATGGCCGAGTTTGCCGGTTACAATATGCCCATCAGTTATTCAGGTATCAATGATGAGCATGCTGCTGTTCGAAAAAATGCAGGTGTATTCGATGTGAGTCACATGGGTGAATTTATCTTAAAAGGCGATAAGGCGCTTGACCTTATTCAGCGTGTTACATCCAACGATGCATCCAAACTTACCAATGGAAAGGCTCAGTACAGTTGTTTACCCAATGAACAGGGGGGGATTGTAGACGACCTGATTGTATATTGTATTGAGGAGAACAAAGTGTACATGCTCGTGGTTAACGCATCGAATATTGAAAAGGACTGGAACTGGATCAGCCGTTTTAACACAGAAAATGTTGAGATGCACAATATCAGCGATAAAACCTGCCTGCTGGCCATCCAGGGACCTAATGCCACCAAAATGCTGCAGCCGCTTACCGATATGGATATCATGAACCTCAAGTATTACACTTTTACCAAAGGAACATTTGCAGGTGTTGAAAATGTGCTGGTGAGTGCCACCGGTTATACAGGCGCAGGAGGAGTAGAAATTTATTTTGAAGACAGTAATGGTGCCGCAGATAAAATATGGAACGCCATTTTTGAAATTGGTGGACCACAGGGATTGAAGCCAATTGGTTTGGGAGCCAGAGATACCCTGCGTTTGGAAATGGGTTACTGCTTATATGGGAATGATATTGATGATACCACATCGCCACTTGAAGGCGGACTCGGTTGGATCACTAAATTCACCAAAGATTTTACAGCAAGAGCCATCATTGAAAAACAAAAAACAGAAGGTGTAACACGTAAACTGGTAGGTTTCGAAATGATCGACCGTGGTATCCCCAGACACGATTACCTGATTAAAGATGCGGCAGGAAATACAATAGGTAAAGTAACATCGGGTACACAAGTGCCATCACTGAATAAAGCTGTTGGACTGGGTTATGTAAACACAGCATTTACAGCAGTAGATACAGATATTTATATTGATATCAGAAACACATTGGTAAAAGCAAAAGTGTCAAAATTCCCTTTTGCATAATCATCCGGAATTGATTTGAAAAGCCGTCACGCCTTAGGTGTAACGGCTTTTTATTTATTATACCTTCTCTGCGGTGAGGGTGTCGGTCTTTGCCCTGGTAAAGGAAGGGTGAGCATAAAGGTGCAGGGGTGATGTGCAGAGGTACATTGCAGACTAAACCGTATTTTTAGAACCCAATGTTAACTGTTGCCCGATATGGTATTGTGTTCATCATGCTGCTGGTATTCGCATGCAAACCCCGGCAGCATACAGCACCGGGTGTGCACGATATTGGTTCCATTGGTACTGAAATAGGCCAGGCTATCATGATGGCAGATCAACTACAGGGTTTCCCCACCGCCAATGGCGATAAATACGATAGCTCCAAATTTACCGGGGCACATAAGAAACTGAAATTCGGAACAAAAGTGGTGGTAACAAATACGTTAACAGGCGCTACAGTTACTGTAAAAATAACAGATCGTGGTCCGATTGGGGTTGGACATGTTATTGGACTGAGTAAAGCTGCCATGAAAAAAATAGATACGGGCCATCATACCCTCATACCTGTTCGAATTCGTTATAAGGAATAAATAAACTTTCCGCTCTGGCGGCAATCCTGGTAATCAGTAACTCTTCGTTGAACAATTCAATATAGGCATGATCGTAACAGCAGAAATACTGTTTTCCATCGGCAGTATGATAGGTGTGTGTGAAGAAATCGAACTGAAAACCCTTGGCAGATAAGGCTTTACGCATAATGGTCGCAGTAGGATGAGAGCCTTTTAAAAAATATTCAAGTATATACCTGTTCTTCAGCAATAAGTAATTAACCCGGCGAATCAATCCTCTATCTGATAAGTGCTTTTTATTGTTAAAGGCGCTCCTGCAATAATCATTACAGAATTTTTTATCGACGCGTCCATGTATGATGCGCTCACAAGTGAGACATTTTCTTTGTTCATTCGGCATGGCAAAAAATTTCTTCCTCATGAAAATAGCCGGAATCATGGGTCATCGTATACATATACTATATGCTTTTTGAAAAATGAAGTAATTGTAGCAGCCATTTACTAGTATTTCTACCTGATTTGTTTCAAGATCCGTACTATCTGTATCGTTTGAGACGCAGTTTGAGATAAACGATTTTAATCGGAAGTAAACGGATAAGTTCCGGCTACTGCAAAGAGGTGATCAGATATTCGTATCAGATTAATCATACCTAAAATACGCAATATGACTATGATGAAAAACAAAGTTCAGTTGATTGGTCACCTCGGACAATCGCCCGAAATAAAAGTATTTGAAGCGGGTAAAAAAAAGGCCAATATAAGCCTGGCGACCAATGAGGAGTATAAAGATGCCAATGGTGCCAAAGTAAGTGAAACCCAGTGGCACACATTGATAGCCTGGGGTAAAATGGCAGATTTTGCCGAAAAATACCTTGCCAAAGGCATACAGGTGGCAGTAGACGGTAAACTGGTGAACCGGAGTTATACCGATAAAGCGGGTGTGAAAAGAAATGTTACCGAAATACATGTAAACGAAATACTGATTATTACCCCCAAGAAATAAATAGTAGCCTTTCTTTCGAAACGGCCGGCTTGTCTAGGCTGGCCTTGTTTTACTGTTACACAGGTTTCAGATTGACCGTATATTTGCAACCCATGAGTGCAAAACCTACTTTGTATACCATTCTTTCTCCGAGGCTGCTCGATATATATGATGTGTCTGACAGTATCGTCGTAATCATCGATGTTTTCAGGGCAACATCAACCATTGCAACCACATTGTACAACGGCGCCAAAAGAGTGATTCCTGTTGATGCAGTTGATAAGTGTATCGAAATTGGTTTGCAGACAGGTGGCATTACCGCGGGTGAAAGAGACGGTAAAATTATTCCCGGGCTGGCACACGGTAATTCTCCTGCCGAATACCCACGTACTTTTATAGAAGGTAAAACACTGGTACTTACCACCACCAATGGCACCCGCCTCCTGCACATGGCACTCAATAAGGGTGCAGCAGAAGTGGTAACGGGTTCTTTTCCGAATATATCTGCGGTATGTGAGTACCTGGTGAAGCAAAACAAAAATGTAATTCTCGGCTGTTCGGCCTGGAAAGACCGGTTCAACCTTGAAGATGCCATGTTTGCAGGGGCTGTTATTCACCGGATCAAAGAACATTTTACCATTCATTGCGACAGTAGTCTGATGGCAGCCGATATGTACGGACTCCATCAAAACGATATGCACCAGTTTATCCGTAGAACCACCCATTGGCACAGGCTTGCATCTTATGGCCTTGAATCTGACCTGGAATATTGTGTAACACCTGATATGGCCAATGTATTGCCAATTTACAAGAATGGCGATTTGGTTTGTGGGTAGTAGTTTATAGTCGATGGTTTATCGTCTATAAGCCCGTCTTAACAAACATTTCATCCACATTCTTCCCATTTCTCTTCTTAAACTCAGTTGCTTTCCTTTACTTTTGCAAATTGCCCTTTTCGAAGCGGCAAAATTGTTTTCAAGGGTGAACAGGGTGTAGTTTGGCCAATCGCCTGCTCGTTTGTTTACTACTAACAACTGATTGATGTATGGCGCTTCCTTATCTGGTTAAACATATTTATAACAGCGGCACTGAAGAAGTGATTCGCCGGGGAAAAAAAATTCATGCACTGGGCAATGTTGAACTGGTGGAATATGATGAATTAATGGCCAATGTAGTATTCAGGGTGAAAGACGATGGCTATTCAACATTTTATAAAGTTCATATCAATCAGTTTAAAGACCCGAAAACATTATCACTCCGTTGTTCCTGCCCCTATAATCTTTCAGAAATCTGCCGCCATAAAGCAGGCGCACTTTTTCATTTACAGGATTTACTTGATCGCAATCAGTTAGGCGAAAAGGAAACCAGTTACGATCAGAAACATACCGTTGTTAAAATGAAACAACTGGATCTGAAGCTGATCAAAATGTTATCCTCACAAGAGAATGTTGAAAAGGCAGAAGATTTTCTGAGAAGCAGCCGATCTAATATCGTTGAAGCAAAAGATGAACGGGTATTGGCTGAACTGGAATACCAGGGAGAAATATTCAAAGTGCTGCTTCAGAAAAACGAAGAAAGAAATTTTGATACCAGTTGTACCTGTTCCTCCGATACAGAACATCCATTATGTATACATAAGGATATTGTATTGTTGCAGTTACTGCATAATTATGGCCCTCTTTATTTCGACAGTATTCGTAACTGGGATAAGGAAAAAAATAAACTACTTGCTTTATACGGATATTCTTTAAGTGATGACCTGAAAGGTAAATTCGAATTTACTTATACCGATGGTAAACCCTTTTTACGTGTGCTTGATACAAGCATCAAAAGAGTTTCCCTGAATCCAGCAGCAGACCTGAAACCTAAACAGGAAGAAGTAAAAATTACAACACTGGTAGAAGAACCGGAAGAGCGCGAGAAGGAAATACTGAAACTGGGGGTTGTGGTAACTTTTAACGAGCAGCAATATCCTTATGTTCAGTTAGAAGCAGTTCAGGGCGAAGCAGACGAGAACCGTACAACATATATCGGAAAAGTAACCAAACTCGATTTGTCGAGATTCATCAATACCGAAGTGTTTGATGAAGACGATAAAGGTACCCTGCAGCAGTTAAGAAAACTCATGCCATCAGAAGTGAGCCGTTACCTCGACCGGAACTCTCCCTTCAGTGGCATCTGGGAAAATATTATTCAGCAGCACAATGATGAACTGCCGGAAGAAACCAGGCATCTGATGAATGAATACCTGCACCCCAAGATCAAAAAACTATTTGCTGATCTTTCCGAAAGCAGGTTTGTATTCAGTTTACCTGAACGTAAACCCTTTACAACGGCCAATCTTCAACCCGTAGAATTGGTTACAACCTTTATCAGCCCCGAGTTTGAAGTGAGCTATCAGAAAGGTCAGTATGAAATTAATTGTCGCGTAAAACTGCCGCTGGCCGATCTTAATATTGCGGAGAACGAAAGCAATTCATCTCTGCTCTTTAAATACCATAACCAGTTTTTTACCTGGCAGCGAACAGAAGATATACTGGTATTGGAGAAGTTTCTGCCTGCCGGAAAAATCATCATCGCTGCTGAAGACTGGTCAACGCAGTTACAACAATTCATTCTGCCATTGTCTAAAGAATTCAATGTGCATTTTGGTAATGTGCAGAAAGAAGAAGTAAAAGATATCAAGCCGGAAGTAAAAGTATTACTGAAAGAAAAAGGAGAATACCTGTTGTTTCAACCGGTATTCAACTATAAAGGATATGATGTACGTTCTATCGATAAGGAAAAAATCATCATTCCGGTCGAAGATAAACTATTGGTGATCCAGCGAAACCTGGAAGCAGAGAGAGAATTTGTACAAAAAATTGAATCACTTCATTCGCAATTTATAAGACCTGCAGAAGGGGATGTACTGGCTTTAAAAGGAACAGAAGTATTGCGTAATAACTGGTTCTTTTTATTTGTAGATGCGGTGAAAGAAATGAATATCCCGGTATATGGTTTTGAAGCGCTGAAAAATTTTCGTTTCAATACAGCAAAACCATCTACCAAAATATATATCAGCAGTAATACCGACTGGTTTGATGCCAAAGTGGAAATTCATTTTGGTGAACAGAAAGTAACGGTTGATGAAGTGAAAAAAGCCCTGAGTAACAAACAACAGTTTGTGCAATTGGGCGATGGTACATTGGGTATTCTGCCTGAAGAGTGGATCAAGAAGTACTCGCTGCTTTTCAGGGTGGGAGAAGGAAAGTCAGGCTCTATGAAACTCAGTAAATACCATTTCAGTGTGGTAGAAGAGTTGTACATGCAGCGTGATGAAGAAGAATTGTTTTTTCAACTTGAAGAAAAATACGACCGGCTCAAAGAAAATCATTCTATTAAAGAGATAGCAGCTCCGGAGCATTTGAAATCTATCCTGCGTCCTTACCAGGAAAGTGGATTTCAATGGCTGAACTATTTGAGGGAAGTACAATGGGGCGGTATCCTGGCCGATGATATGGGTTTGGG
>DPWF01000203.1 GCA_003526435.1 Chitinophagaceae bacterium
TCCAACGAAAGAAGGTGTTATTAAACACAAGGCCCTATCGGCCATGGAAGATCAGACCAATATGCAACTGGATCAGATACGTCAGCAGATTGAGTTACTTGCCCGGCAGGCACAGGAAATCAGGAAGAGAAAGGAACTGAGTATGATGATCTATGAAGCCAAACTCAATTTCAAGCCTCAGATCGGTCATATTTATCACCTGTATGAAAAGCATGATGGCCAGCATATACTCTCACTCGTATCGCCACAGGAATGGGGTGGATCGGGACCTTTCAGACAATTTGTTTCATCGGTACGTTTACTCGCCGATCATACCTGGGTAGAAATAAGTAATTGAGTTTATCTTTATCGGATAAAACGGAAAACAAGGCACTAGTATGGTTATAGATTATTTACAGCATGCAGGTCAGTATTACGGTTTAGGCAATGGCATTGAAAAAGCACTACGCTTCCTACAGGAGAACGATTTGTTGTTGTTGGAGAATGGCAAACACAATATTATTGAAGACCAGGTATTTGCTATTGTGNNAATATGAAACAAAAGATCCGGCTCTGGAAAAACTTGAGTCGCACAAGAAGTTCATTGATGTACAATATGTAGTAAAAGGCGTGGAAAGAATGGGGCATGCTTTTTTACAAACACAAACCCCATCCCGCGCCTATCATCCCGAGGATGATTATATGTTATTTGATGAAAAACCCGATTCCTTCTCAACAGTAAAAGAAGGCATGTTCACCATATTTTACCCTACCGATTTACACATGCCCTGCATCCAGAGCCAGGGAGCATCATGGGTAAAAAAGATTGTAATTAAAGTAAGCGTTGATATAGACTGATCATCAGAGATAAGACGAAATTTCTTTCACTGATGCTCTTTTTCTATAATCAGGGTTAAAGAATACGTATTTAATCTTTCCATTTTTTCCAATCACATAAGTAGCAGGAACAGGAAGATTAGCGCCATTTTCTCCATTGGCCATATTAAAATCGATCCCGAAATTTTTATACCTGTCAATTGTGGTTTGAGGAACAGCAAAATTTACCTGGTAATCTTTCATGATTTTCATTTGCACATCGCTTATCACAGGAAATGATGCTTTTGTTTTTTCAATTGTTTTTACCACATTCTCCTGTATCTCCGGTGAAATGGCCACTACGGTTGCTCCTTTCCCTGTAATGAGAGAAAGTGAATCATTCATCTGGCTCATCTGCTTATTGCAATATGGGCACCATTGTCCGCGATAAAACATCAGCACCACATCCCCTTTTTTTAAAGCAACTTCCAATGAAAACGATTTTCCTGTATGATCTGTTGCAGTAAACAAAGGAGCTGTATCTCCTACCTTCAAGCCCCTGGGGTCGGCTGATTGCGCAATACTGGATAGTGAAAATAAAATGGCTACGATTGCTGATACATACTTCATGGTTATTTTTTTCAGAGTGACGGAACTCATCCATTTCCCTTACACGAAGATGGATAAATATTTTATCCCGCTGTATCTTCTACCTATCCCTTGATACCGTGAAGGCTTCCACCCTTTTCAAATAACCTGTCTACTTTTTTCTCGGTAGCCGGATCTTTTACTACAGGCGGCGCATGATGAGGTTTGATTCTTGCATCTACAATCATTGGCCCGGTACAGCCCCAATGTTTATTTTCAATGAATGAACCTACTCCATGTATATCATGAGATGGATTACAACGGGTATAAGTAATCCATAAATAATTATGGAGAGAGGCAGCAGTAAACGCAGCATCATCACATACCACGATTTGAACCACACTACTCAAATCGTTTTGTAAGGGTCTTAACAATTCATCGAGTTTCATTATTTCTTTTGCTGCTGTAGCTGCATCTGTGTAGGTATTCATTTGCAAACAGATTACACCGGGCATAGCCAGGTATGCAGGGCCAAATGAATTACGTTCATTCAATGCCGAAGGAATTTCAGTAGCCAGTCTGCGTTTTATATCACCGTAAGCGGCTACTACTACCTTACTTCCTGTGTTTAATCCGGTACCTGAATAATCCAGGGTATCAATAGTAGTATTGGTGTGAAAGTGAATATCACGGGTCAGATCCACCCTTTCAAAGACATATGCAAGAAAATCTTTCACATTGTGTGTGGTCAGTTGCTGTGTATCATCAGCCGTAATAAATAAGAATTTAGCCAGACTCAATTGCCCGGTTCCAAGTATGTGATTGGCGATGGTTAATATTTCAGCAGGCTGTTTTGCCGGCAAATAAGGTGTGTAGCGTTCGCTGCCTATGGCCAGCAATAAAGGATGCACTCCTGCTGCATCAACCGCATGCACTTCTTTTACTCCAGGTATTTCCTGTGGTATGGCATCGCCAGTAATTTCATGTATCAACTGCCCGAAACTGGTATCTTCCTGTGGTGGCCTGCCTACCACTGTAAAGGACCAGATGGCATTTTTTCGTGCATACACTTTGTGAACACGCATCAATGGGAATGAATGTTTCAGGCTATAATATCCTAGATGATCCCCAAAAGGCCCTTCGGGCTTATTTTCGCCCGGATAAACTTCCCCCGTAATCACAAAATCGGCATCGGTGCTTATACAAAATCCATCCTGATAAGTGTATCTGAACCTTCTGCCACCAAGCACTCCGGCAAACGTCATTTCACTAATACCTTCCGGTAATGGCATTACTGCCGATACGGTATGCGATGGTGGCCCACCTACAAAACAACTTACTTTCAAGGGCACTCCTTTCCGGTTAGCCTTGGTCTGGTGAACACCAATACCACGATGCAATTGGTAATGCAAGCCGATTTCACGATCGGTTGCATAGTCATTTCCATTTAACTGGATACGGTACATACCCAGATTGGCTTTCATGATACCTGGCTGATCCACATCTTCGGTATATACCTGTGGCAAGGTAACAAAAGCACCACCATCCATAGGCCAGTGATGAATCAATGGCAGATCGCTGATCTTTATTTCTTCAAATAAAACAGGTTTATTCAATGGATTTTTTAGCGGCAATGCCTTCAATGCTGCTAATCCCGTTCCTATATTTTGTAATGGATGTTTAATGGCTTTGATGGGATCGCCTTTCAGTTCGATCAATTTTTGAACCGATGCCAATGTTTCCCTGAAAATAAATCGACTCCTGTCCAGTGTTCCAAATATATTGGATGCGGCCCTGAAACGTGATCCTTTTACATGTTCAAACAACAGAGCAGGACCTCCCATTTCATACACACGCAAATGAATGGCGGCCATTTCAAGATAGGGGTCCACTTCTTCTTTTATACGTATTAACTGTCCGTTCTTTTCCAGGTCAGTTAAACAGGATTCGAGCGATGAATATGCCATAAGAATAAAACACTGATCGGTAAAAATTGTTGAAAAGCGCTATATATATGCAAAATACACTATTGCGGGCATCCCGTTGATGCTTTGAATTTTATTTACGATCTTGTTATATTCTAAACCCAAAACAACCTGCCATGCTTCATCATTTCACCGACCATGTAAACTGGTTATCATTCACAGTTGCCTCAATTGCCTATTTTTTGCTTGGTGCCATATGGTACGGAGGCGCATTTTCCAAGACCTGGGTGCGATTATCGGGCATCAATCCAAATAATCCGGATATGAAAAAAGGTGCTGCTCTTACCATGATCAGCAGTTTTCTTTTTATGGTATTGAGCTGTATTGGTCTTACCATTTTCAGGCAACTGGTTCCCATGAATAGCTATGCAGATGCATTTCACCTCGCTGTACTCATCGGCATCTGTTTCAGTACACCAGCCATTAGCATTGGTTATCTATACAACAAAAAGCCTTTAGGTTTATATTTTATTGACTGTGGTTATCATCTTCTTGGCCTGATAGCCGCCAGTATGATCATGCAATATTTCGGGTAAGTTATTGAATCAGGAGTCGGGACATCCATATAAAATCCCGACTTCTGATTAACTTTACCGCATGACGAAACTCAGTGTTAACATCAACAAGTTTGCCACACTCAGAAACAGCCGGGGTGGTGATAATCCGAATGTGTTGAAAGCCGCTGCTGATGCGGAAAAATTTGGTGCCGACGGAGTAACGGTTCATCCACGCCCTGATGAAAGACATATACGTTACGATGATACACGTGCCATCAGAAAAATCATCACCACCGAATTCAATATTGAAGGAAACCCTACTGAACAGAAGTTTATTGATCTTGTACTTGAAACAAAGCCTCACCAGGTAACATTGGTTCCTGATGCACTCGGTCAACTTACCAGCGATCATGGCTGGAACACCATCGAGCATAAAGATTACCTCATCAATATCATCGGCGTCTTTAAAAAGGCAGGTATCCGCGTATCCATTTTTGTTGATCCTGTCATTGAAATGGTGGAGGGAGCTGCATCAACCGGCACCGATCGCATTGAATTATATACAGAAGGATATGCCAAACTATTTGCAGAAGGCAAAGCTGCAGAAGCTGTTGCACCTTATGTAAGTGCTGCCACCAAAGCAAAAGAGCTTGGAATAGGCATAAATGCCGGACATGACCTGGATCTTACCAATCTGAAATACCTGAAACAACATATCCCCTATCTCGACGAAGTGAGTATTGGTCACGCATTGGTTTGTGATGCTATTTACCTGGGTTATGAGAATACGGTTCAAATGTATAAACGTGAGTTAATCTAATTGTAAGCCACAGATTCACAGATTGATCAATCATCTGTGAATCTGTGGCTTACAACATTTCTATTAAAACCTGCACCTGTGAAAAAAATCGTCTTAGTCTTATCCCTTCTTCTATCCTTTCAATCCAAGTCTCAAAAGATACAACCGGTTTACCCCATCCCCACCAAAGAACAACTGGCATGGCATGAAAAAGAGTTTTACCTCTTTATTCATTTTGGCCCGAATACTTTTACAGATAAGGAATGGGGCGAAGGTGATGAACGACCCGATATCTTCAATCCTACACAACTCGATTGCCGTCAATGGGCGCGTATTGCCAAACAGGCAGGTGCCAAAGGCATTATTCTTACGGCCAAACACCATGACGGTTTCTCTTTATGGCCCAGCAAATACAGTACACATACCGTAAGAGAAAGTAAATGGATGAATGGAAAAGGCAATGTGGTAAAAGCGTTGTCAGAAGCCTGCAAAAAAGAAGGGATTGAAATGGGTGTGTATTTATCTCCCTGGGACAGGAACCATCCCAAATATGGCACACCTGAATACAATGATGTGTACATCGCAACCATGAAAGAACTCATTCAGCAGTATGGTCCATTTTTTGAATTCTGGTGGGATGGCGCCAATGGTGAAGGCCCCAACGGGAAAAAACAAGTATATGATTTTAAGCGGTTTGAGAAAGCAGTATTTAAGCTGCAACCCAATATGATCATCTTCAGTGATATTGGGCCAAGTATTCGCTGGTGCGGAAATGAAAAAGGTTTTATTGGCAATACCAACTGGAACCTGCTTGATACTGCTGGTTTTGCAAGAGGACTCGGTGCCCCGCATGTAGATACTTTAAATCAGGGAAATGTCAATGGCAAACACTGGATACCTGCAGAAGCTGATGTATCTATAAGACCGGGATGGTTTTATCATAAAGAAGAAGATGATAAAGTAAAAACTGCAGAAACTTTATTCAATATTTATTTACGATCTGTTGGCAATGGAGGAAATTTATTGTTGAATGTACCTCCCGACAGAAGGGGTCTGTTTCATCCGAATGATTCTGCGGCGCTGATGGGGTTTGCCAGAATGAAGGCCGAAGCATTCCGAACTGATCTCTTTGCCAATGCGGTCATTACAACCAACGATAAACAACAAACAGGTTTATCAAATCTTACCGATAAAAATATCCGTAGTTTTTGGGCCGCTCAATCGGGTAAGGAGGTTCAGTTAACTTTTACAGTTGGCAATGAGCAAACATTCAATGCCGTGAGCCTCGAAGAAATGATTGACTATGGCCAAAGGGTTATTTCATTCAGCATTGAATACTGGAACAATGGCCGGTTTGAAAAAATATTCAGCGGAACCACGATCGGAAGAAAAAAAATAGCCAGTTTCAATACCATTAAAACCAATCGGATACGTATTACCATTCATGAAACAAAAGCATCGGTAGTGCTTAGAGCTGTGAGTGCATATTATATCAAATCCATGCCTTAGCATTTTTTCAGGTTCTGTATCGTTGAATGTAAATAGGCGACCTTCCTGCTTGCCTGCCATCCACTGAAATATTCACTCGTCACTTAAAATATGATGAACAATAGCTTCTGTGTAGATTGCCTGTATAAAACGATACAACATGAAGAAACTATTGCTTGCCTGTTGCCTTTTAAACATAGGCTTTGTACAGGCACAAAGAATACTCACCACGCCACCCAGCGGAGGCAACAAAAAAGCCATGGTGGGTGAACAGATCGGGTTAACCACCGTTACCATTCGCTATGACCGACCTGCTGTAAAAGGCAGGGAAGGAAAGATATGGGGGCAACTGGTTCAGCCGGGCTTTTTTGATCAGGGTTTTGGTAATACTACTGCT
>DPWF01000242.1 GCA_003526435.1 Chitinophagaceae bacterium
GGTACTACTACGATTACTTATCGCAATACAAATAACTGTACGCAAACAGCAATATTCACCGTCAATGCTTTGCCGACTATCACAGGAACTTTAAATGCCTGCGTTGGCTTTACCTCTACATTGACCGGCTCGGCTACAGCACATGCTACTACACCATGGACATCATCAAACACTGCGGTCGCAACAGTTTCGAGCTCAGGTGTTGTAACAGGTGTTAGTGCAGGAACGTCCACTGTTACTTATCGTAATACAAACAACTGTGTTATTACTGTTACGTTTACGGTAAACCCACTTCCGCTTGCACCAACAGTTACCACACCAATCAATTTGTGTATTGGTGTGACAGCATCTGCACTAACTGCTACCGGAACCAATCTGAAATGGTATACAGTTGCAACCGGTGGAACGGCAAGCACGGTTGCGCCAGTTCCTCCAACAATAGCTTTGGCTACTTTAAATTATTGGGTTAGTCAATCAACGACGGCTGGTTGTGAAGGTCCGCGTGCCAATATTACTGCAGTGGTTCAGCCATCTCCGGTTTTAACAATTACTTCCCTTTCTCCATATGGATTCCTTTTTTGTAAAAATCTTACTGTTACCCTGAAAGGGACATCGGCTATAGCAGCAACATGGCAGTGGGATTCTACCGGTATAAATGTCAGCGGTGCTAACACAGATACATTGGCTGTAGGTACTGCAGGTAAATGGGGATTGACCGTTGCAAGTGTTTATGGATGTAAGAAAAGAGAAGAAGTAACAGTTTATAAAGACAGTTCAAGTATTCCAATCCTGTCGCCACCATCCAGCATTATCTGCGAGGAGGGTTCCGCCCTGCTTACTTGTAGTCCTGGCTTTACATCATACACGTTTGATTGGATGAAAGATGGTCTGTTCGTTTCTCCGGCAACACCAAAAGACAATTTGAAAAATGCGTCCGTTCCGGGATTGTACGCTGTAAAAGTGACTAATCGTTACGGATGTATTGATACTACGAACAAAGTCTCTATTACGACGTATCCTAAACCACTTAAACCGACCATTACCAACACACCGCCGGTGTTGAGTTTAAGTGCCGGACCTTATACGTATTACCAATGGTATAGAAATGGAAGTAATATTATAGGGACAAATGCCAAAAACTATACATACACTTCCAACGGTACTTATTTTGCTCAGATAACGGATGGAAATGGTTGTCTTAATAATTCTGACACTATTATTATTAAAGGTTTGAGTATCGATAAGGCAAACACAACCGCTTATACAATTAAAGTTTACCCAAATCCGACCAGCAGTCTGTTGAATATCGAAGCACCTATCAAAGTAAATGTTCAGATGACAGATGCGCTTGGACGCCTTGTTTTTGAAGGAAAAGAGGTTAAACAGATTGATATGGCAGATTTCGCTGATGGGAATTATTTCCTCAGAATTACTGATGAAAATAATCAGTCTGTTTCGGTCGAAAAAATATCAAAAGTTTCGAATTAGACTGTAATTAATTGATTGTTTATTGTTAAGCGGCTTGCTGTATTCAGGAAGCCGCTTATTTTTTCGTAATGTTAAATAACCATAAATTTTTCTGCTATTTTTGTTTTCTTAATTCAAAACCCTCACCTTTGCAGCGCATTTCATTATGCAACAATAAATTAACAGTTAAACATTCTATTGCCATGAAAAAACATTTATTAAAATTGCGAAGCATCGCTATGCTCGCAACCTTCACTCTTTTGTGCTGTATTTCTACGCAGCTAGATGCACAAACCATTTATACTGTTGCAGGTACGGGATTAACAGGGTCTTCCGGTGATGGAGGAGCTGCCACTTCAGCAAAACTGGATAATCCGAACGGGATCGCATTTGATGCTTACGGAAATATGTATATTGCTGACACTGCATTGCATACTGTAAGAAAAGTAGACGTTACTACCGGTGTGATCACCATTTTCGCAGGGACATCAGGTTCAGCAGGGAGTTCAGGTGATGGTTCTGCTGCAACCTCAGCAACATTAAATGCCCCAATCGGTCTTGTTTTTGATGCTTCTGGTAACTTATACATCAGCGAAGCAAATGGAAATGTTATCAGAAAAGTAAATACTTCAGGGGTTATTTCAACCATCGCCGGAACAGGAACTGCCAGCAGTACAGGTGACGGTTCATCTGCAACTTCTGCAACTTTAGATATGCCTGCAGGATTGGTATTTGATGCCAGTGGTAATTTATATGTATCTGAATTAAATGGTAACAGAGTAAGAAAAATTAATACATCAGGTGTAATCAGCACTGTAGCTGGAACCGGCGTTGGTTCAAGTACAGGCGATGGTGGCGCTGCAACATCCGCTACTATTGATGCACCTTTAGGACTTGCATTCGATGCGACCGGAAACCTTTATATTGCAGAAGCACAAAGACATAAAATCAGAAAAGTAAATACTTCAGGTGATATCAGTACTTATGTTGGTACAGGTACTGCGGGTAGTACAGGTGATGGTGGCCTTGCAACTGCGGCTACAATCAAAAATCCTGCCGGTATCGTAATAGATGCTTCTGGAAATCTTTTTATTGCAGAATCAAACGGACGTTTTGTAAGAATGGTTGATGCTTCGGGCTATATCAGCACAATCGCCGGAACAGGTACTGCAGGTTATACCGGTGATGGTGGAAATCCAACATTGGCTACCTTCCGTCGACCTTTTGGTCTGGCCATCAGTGGTGGAAATTTATTTATTTCAGATTGGAACACACATACAGTACGTATGATTTGTACACCGGTAGCTCCAACAGTTACAGCAACTGCAACATATTGCCAGGGTGTAACAGTTGCTGCTCTTACTGCAAATGGTACTAACTTGAAATGGTATACCGACGCAATCTCAACAACTCCTTTGGCTTCGGCTCCAATTCCATCAACTGCCACAGCCGGATCAACAACTTACTATGTAAGCCAGACAAGTTTCGAGCCATTATGCGAAAGTCCACGTGCGGCAATTACAATTACTGTAAACCCTGCACCGGCTGATCCAACAGTTTCTTCACCAATCACTTATTGTCAGGATGCCTCAGCATCTGTGTTATCTGCAACAGGAATCAACCTGAAATGGTATACTGTCGCTTCCGGTGGAACG
>DPWF01000123.1:0-6216 GCA_003526435.1 Chitinophagaceae bacterium
TGGATATATTGTATGGATTGAAGTCGCTTTTTGCAATTAACCTGACCAACCGGTTGGAAGTTGTTTTACAGTAATAAGGATTACCGGCATAAACCATTCTGATGGCTTCTGTAATTTCACCACGCTCCGCATTTTTTACTATATATCCCATGGCTCCGGCTTCGAGGGCATCTGTTACCATGGTATCGCTATCGAAAGTAGAGAGCGCAATGATCTTTGCACCCGGTTTTAATTGTACCATTTCGCGAATGGCAGATACCCCATCCAACTCTGGCATCCGGAGGTCAGTTAAAACAATATCGGGTTGATATTCTTTGAACAAGCGAATGAGTTGTTTTCCATTGGATGCATCGCCAAGAACCATGATCAATGGATCTTTGGTTAACAACATGAAAAGTCCGTCACGGTAAATATCATGATCATCGGCAATGATTACGGTGATTTGTGGCGTCTGTTCCATATTAAGATTGCGGGATACTGAAATGATAACTTGTTCCTTTACCAGGTGCAGTTTCAAGATAAACTTTCCCTTTTAGAATTTCGGTTCGTCGTAGTATATTTTGCAAACCCAGTCCTTTTTTCCGATCAATTGTCACCTGTTGGTCGAAGCCTGCACCGTTATCTACAATATCTATACAGTACTGTTTTTTTTCTTCGTACATCCTGATATCAATCTGTGTTGCATTAGCATGTTTTACTGCATTGTTTAATACTTCCTGCAGTAATCGATAAATATGTATTTCTTTTTCTTTGCTAACGGGTATTTCAGGAAGCTGGTGATCAAAAGAAAAATGCAGTTGTGTGGCTGCCGACAGTAGATCAATCATCTCCTGAACGGCCTTTATCAATCCTTTTGACTGGAGTGTATAAGGCATGATATTGTTTGATATTTCCCTTAACCGTTTTGCGGTATAATCAATATGTCCTGTTGTTTTTCCAATGATTACCAGGTCATTTTTGTCTGTGGTGTCCAGCAGGTGGAGGTTCATTTTAACTGCGGAGAGTAAGGGACCAATATCATCGTGTAAATCGGCAGCTATTCTTGCACGTTCTGTTTCCAGGAGTTCTACTTCCTGTCTTAACTGTTCGTTATAGAGTTTTACCCTTTTTTTATGTTGCCGGACAATAGTTACCAGGAAGAATAAAAGAATCAATCCAATAATAGATGCTGTAATCAGTATCGTAAGGTAAATTCTTTCCTCGCTGGAATGCATAAGACAGCTAATGTATAAACCAAATGTGCAAAAAAATTCACAAATTTCATTATCATGAATACATCCAACATAAACTCATTACTCATTTCAGCCTGGAAAAGGAACATACTTTCAATAAAAACACGAAAGCTGTAATAGACAATACTGACTGTGCTTACCATAAATATGGTGTTTTTCCACAAACTACCATGATCTGAAAAAAGAATTTTATTGGTTTGGTTAATAGAGCAAAGAATCAGTACCAGTGAATAATATATCCTGTAAATAGATGTGGTAATTGTAATACTATTGAGAATAAAATTATCATAGATCCATACAAATAAACCTACCAAGAATAAACCAACAAACAGTAAAGCATTTTTTCTTGAACTCCAGGTATAATACATCCATAAAAAAATAGGAAACTCAATCAGCACATAACAGTTTGCATAAACTGCCGAGCGTTGTCCGGATGCTATAACAATCCTTAAGGTCATTTCGCCAAGAAATGCTACACATGAGAATACCGCAAACGGCAGGAATAACTGACCAATGCTTTTTCTCCGTTGATATATAAACACTAGAGAAATAAAGATAATAGCAAGTGATGTATAGGAAAGTATAATACCCAAAACAACAGTTGTTTATTTATTTAAAAGCGAATCAGGAGGGCATTCAGGAGGGCATCTTTGCGCTTCTTCTAAAATCACCCCTTTAGTAATATCTTCTCCCTTTTCATTTACGCCAACTAAAATAGCATGAATTGTTCCATCTTCTTTCTTACCATAATAAATACGCAATGCGGTACACCCAGATTGCGATAATAAAGTATTGACACTTGCTAGTTCGAAGGTTTCTGAAACGGGCATACCCTCAGGTATTGATGAACGATACAGGCTGGTCATTGTAATAGCCTGCGCTAAAGAAATTGAATGATTCATGTAATTTGATTGTGAAAGATTAAAACAGGAACGGGCTGATCCCCCCATGAATCAACCCGCTCTAATATCAGTTAGCGTTTTGTTTTCCAAGAGCACTACCTGACCTGTTTTCAAGAAGCAGTTTGTCAAATATTTCTTTCAACTACCCTGTTTCTTTCAACAGCAATGATATCTCCATTGGGAAAAAAAACGCTACGTAGAACTACGCATTTTCTTACGTAGTTCTACGTATTTTTTGAAGTAACACATTAATAATTAATATGTTACATACTCTGCTTAGAACGGTAAATCATCCATCGGTTCTGTCAGTTCATTCGGTGAATTAACCGCAGGCTGACTGTTATAAGCTGGTGCAGGTGCAGCAGATGTATTACCATAATTACCCTGCGACTGCGGAGCAGCTCCTCCTCCTCCTTCATTTCCTTTTGTACCAATTAACTGAATACTTAATACACGAAGAGTAAGGGTTGCACCATTGCGGCCATCCTGCGTGGTATAGGTTCTTACATCAGGGTTGCCCTCCACATAAACCTGTGTTCCTTTTTTAAGGTAGGGAACAACACCTGTACGATCGGTCCAGTATGAACAGTCGACCCAAACAGTACGATCCTTTTGTGTACCCTGCGCATCTTTATATCGCTCCGTATGAGCCACGGTAAAATTGATGACATTTTTACCATTTACATTATTCAGAACGGCATCCTTGCCTAAATTTCCGATCACTAATAATTTTATCATAACAAACAGTTTCGGTAAATATCGGGAAAATGGATATACACGATTACCGTATTTCCCGCAAATTTTACAAGCATCTGTCTTATTTCGATCGGTTAGCCGGGCAGATACGCCTGAATCTGACTGTTTTTCGTTTTTCGAAAACCAGAAGAGTACTGTAAAGAGTCATTCAAACGCTTTTTTCGGCACGTTATCGTATTTTTGCAGACTAATATGTTGAGTCATGAGCCGTAAAGGAAAAGTGTTGGTGGCAATGAGTGGCGGTATAGACAGTACCGTTACGGCACTCATGTTACACCATGAAGGATATGAAGTAGTGGGTATTACCATGAAAACATGGGATTACGCCAGCAGTGGTACCAGTTCGAAAGAAACGGGCTGTTGCAATATAGATTCATTCAACGATGCCAGACAGGCCGCTGTACATCATGGATTTCCGCATTTTATTTTAGATATCAGGGAAGAGTTTGGTGATTTTGTAATTGAGAACTTCGTAGAAGAATACCTCGCCGGCCGCACACCCAACCCCTGTGTAATGTGCAATACCCATATTAAATGGCGTGCCCTGCTCAAAAGGGCCAATGCACTGAACTGCGATTTTATTGCTACCGGGCATTATGCGGAAGTAAGGCAGCATGATAACGGACGTTACGTCATCAGCAAAGGTTTAGATGAAACAAAGGATCAGAGTTATGTTTTATGGGGACTTGATCAGGAACTCCTGAGTCGTACCATGATGCCTCTGGGCAAATACCACAAAAAAGATATCCGCCAAATGGCCATGGATATGGGTTATCCTGAACTGGCCAAAAAAAGTGAGAGCTACGAGATCTGTTTTGTACCAGATAATGATTACCGTGGTTTCCTCAAAAGAAATGTAGATGGACTGGAAGAAAAAGTAAACGGCGGCTGGTTTGTTGACAAAACCGGTAATAAATTAGGTCGTCATAAAGGCTACCCGTTTTATACCATCGGGCAAAGAAAAGGGTTGGATATTGCACTGGGTAAACCAGCTTATGTAACGGCTATTGATCCCGATACCAACACCGTGGTATTAGGTGAAGAAACCGACCTGGAACAGAATGATATGCTGGTTGGAAAAATTAACTGGATCAAATACGATGGTATTACAGATGGAATGGAAGCTATCACCCGTATCCGTTATAAAGATCGTGGCGCATTATCCAATTTATATACCAGCGAAAATGGTATACGTGCTCATTTTTACGAACATGTAAAAAGCATTGCTCCCGGACAAAGCGCCGTATTTTACGAAGGAAATGATGTGATTGGAGGAGGTATCATTCAACGTGGTGAATTATTACCTGGTTAGGAACTTAAGATTGCTTCTTCAACAGCGTCACAAACATGCTGTCTGATTTTTGATGATACCCTTTCAGCAATTCCTGCTTCACCAATTCGAGTGATTTATTTTGTGCTAAAAGAAGGCTTACAATTTCCTCATTCTCTCTTTTAAAGAGTGAACAGGTGATATACAATAAATAGCCACCTGGTTTAATTGTCTTGACAATATTCTGGCTGATTTTTTTCTGCAAAGCCGTAAAAAGTGTGATCTTATCGGTTCCAAAAAAATACAGTTGCTCTGGTGTTCTCGACCATGTTCCGCTTCCCGTGCAGGGTGCATCACAAATAACCAGGTCGAAAGCAGTTTCGGGAGGTTGAAAAGTAGAGGTTGATAAATCGGCCTGAAATGCTTTGTAACGGGTAAGATTTGCTCTTTCAAACCGGGTCTGAAGATTATGCAATATAGAATTACGCGCATCTGAAACAGTAAGTTCTATACTCTTTAATACATCTTTCGCCAATATTGATTTCCCTCCACTTGCTGCACAGCTATCCCATACCTGAATGGGTGAGTGTGCTATGTCGACAGGAAAAAATTGTTGTACTCGCTGCGAATTCAAATCCTGTATCACAGCTTCCTCATCAATGTTCAGTACCGTATCCAGTTTTGTACCATTGATCAGCGCCAGACTTTGGCTTGTAATTTCAACAAATGAAATGCCGGCTTCCTTTAATTTCTGCTTTACCAGCTCTTCTTTACCGGGGCGTAAGCGTATAAAAAGATCGGGTTGTGTAAACTGTGCATAGCATAAATCAGCCTGGTCAACTCCGGCACTCATCTCTTCTTTCCAGGGATAAATATGCTGTATGCTGAATATGGGATACTGCTGTTCTACATAAGCTACTCTTTCAACCAGATCTTCACTCCATCTTTTAATCCAGTCTGGTTTATACAGGCCACTCCAATATCCGGGTGTTTTTTCGGCAAAAAATAATGCAATCCGCAACCTTTCTTTTACCGTTAACTCTTTTAATGCATGCCCCAAACGATAATAACTATAACAGAGATGGGTAATGTATTTCCGGTCTTTGGCTCCGTGTTTTTTTTCGACAGCAAAATATTGTTTGAGATAATGAACCAATGGCATTGTGCCATTATATCCCTGTATCAGCGCAACGGCAGTATTAAAATATGACTGGAATCGCATCATAGGTTTCAGTTCATCACATTGGATCTATGTTTTACCATGACTTTTCATCATGATAAAACATATTCCTATCAAGTTACAGTAATTTCTTTAAAATCAAATCGTTAGACCTCAAGCAACGTCTTTACGGGGTCTTTACCAAAAAGAAGGAGTTCAGGATTTTCCAGTAATTCTTTAACACGAACAAGGAAGCTTACACTTTCTCTTCCATCAATGATACGATGATCATAACTGAGTGCCAGGTACATCATCGGACGAATTACCACCTGGCCGTTAACTGCCATGGGTCTTTCCTGTATTTTATGCATGCCCAAAATGGCACTTTGAGGAATATTGATGATGGGTGTACTCATCAAACTACCAAACACACCACCGTTAGTAATGGTGAAAGTTCCACCCTGTAATTCATCAGCAGTTAATTTACTGTCTCTTGCTTTACCGGCCAGTTCTACTACTTTTTTCTCTACATCGGCCATACTCAGACTTTCCACATTTCTCATCACGGGCACCGTAAGTCCACGAGGTGTACTTACGGCAATGCTGATGTCTGCATAATCATGGTACAACAATTGGTCTCCATCAATATACGCATTTACAGAGGGCCACTCTCCTAAGGCAATGGCACAGGCTTTTGCAAAGAAGCTCATAAAGCCAAGGTTCACGCCATGTATTTCTTTGAATTTGTCTTTGTATTGTTTACGCACTTCCATGATACGGGTCATGTCAACTTCGTTAAAAGTCGTCAACATAGCCGTAGTATTTTTCGCTTCCACCAAACGTTTGCTGATGGTTTTGCGCAGGTTACTCATTTTTTCCTGGCGAACATTTCTGCTG
>DPWF01000123.1:6230-6472 GCA_003526435.1 Chitinophagaceae bacterium
CCTGCCGCTAATGATTTTTTGCCGGGATTGGCTAATGCTTCCAGCACATCATGCTTCACAATTTTACCACCTGCCCCTGTGGCTTTAATAGAACTGGGGTCTACTTTTTTATCGGCAATGATGGCCGATGCCACTGGTGTTGCTTTTACATCATTTGATACAGCCGTTACCGGTGCTTCATTTTTAACAACAGGTGCTGCTGCAGGAGCTTCTTTAACAACAGGTTGTCCTTCAGGTTTAGC
>DPWF01000032.1 GCA_003526435.1 Chitinophagaceae bacterium
ATGAGTGCATAACCAATATGAAGGGCATCGCGGTCTGGCATCATCAGTACTGAAAAAGTGCCAGCAAACTCGCTGGTCGATCTTTCTGCAACATGATAACGCCCAATCGCTGATCCATCCTGGTACAGTTGTATATTTTCTTTTAAGAAAGCATCACATTCCTCCCTGTTTTTTACAGGTCTGATATAACGCATTACGTCTGGGTGACTGTTTAACTGATAAAAATGCCCGGCATCTGAAAAATCGAATTGCCTGATAATCAAACTATTAGTATTAAACAAATACATTTTTTAATCTTTTTTTAAGTTTTATACTCCTTTACGGTACAAAGAAAGCATTTTTGTAATGTAATCCTTAGCATACCAATTATGAGAAATGCTTATCACTTTTTTTCGAGGCCCGGTTTTTTGTCGTCAAATTATACATTGAAGTTTTTATTTATTGCATTTATTGGCGTTCATATACCCCTGATTGTGCTGATCATGGCTATTGTGTTTGACTGGATGCCTTTAAAAGGCTGGAGTGTGATTCTGGTGGCTTTGGTGGCTACTTTGGTAGCTACAGGTTTAACGCTACTGCTATTAAGAAGTTTGTTGTGGCCCATTCTGCAGGCTAAAAATGCATTACAGGACTATACCCGCAAAAAAGTCATTCCAAGTTTACCCCTACACTATACTGATGAAGCAGGACAACTATTGCAACAAGTGCAGATTACCATCGACTCCATGGATGCACTCCTGAAAGAACGAAGAGATATCCTGACTTTATTATCACATGATTTACGAACCCCTTTTTCTCAATTGATTGGTTTGGGAGAATTGTTGCAATCCGAAAAAGATCAGGAGATGTCTGCCAAATACGGAGCCATTATCCGGAAACTGTCTGAAGAGTAACTGGTGTTTATTAAAGATATCATACAGATTCTGGAGACAGGAGATGAACATGAAATTTCGCATGTTTTTGAGGCCAAAAATATTGCCGATATTTTATCTCAATCGATGGACATGCAACAGTTATCTGCTGCAAGGAAGCAAATCAAGATAACAGTTCACCCGATTCCTACCATCCGTGTAAAATGTAATGGTCGTTTACTCTCGCAGGCTATTTCCAATATTATCGCTAATGCCATCAAGTTTTCTCACCACGATGGTGAAGTCATCATCAAACTGCATGTATTCAGCGGACATATCCATGTACTGATAGCTGATAAAGGAATTGGATTTGAATCGGGCAAGGCAGAGCTACTGTTTCAAAAATTTACTCCCGAGGGAAAAACGGGTACCGATGGTGAAGTATCATCTGGTGTAGGGTTATATCTTACCCGAAAAGTTATTCAAAACCATGGCGGCATGATTGCTGCTTTCAGCGAAGGCAAAAACAAAGGTGCCGTCTTTACCATTCAATTACCCATCGCCAACTAACCCCGCGATTTATCTCTGCGTTCTCCTTTCTCTGCGGTGAATATTCGCATAAATTCACCGCAGAGAAAGGAGAACGGGGAGTTTCGCTGAGATTAATTTCTCCTTGCTGGTCTTACATTCTTTCCATAATACACATCAGTAGGTATCTGATGACCCCAGTATACTTCATCGAGTATGGTATAGAGATCGGGGTCGTAGGCTTTCAGGTCATCGGGCGACTGTATGCGTTTGTCGCCATCATAAAATTCATAGTTCGACCAGAACCACCACTGTGTACCTTCTGCCCAGTATTCGGCAACGGTATTAATGGCATACTGCCCCTTGTACATTCCTTTTTCTTTGGCATTGGCGTATGCGGTATTGATGCGACGTAACAAAGCGGTATAGGCCACCCGCATGGCACCCATGATATTGTGGCTGAACTCATGTACCAGAATATTCTCACCATAATAGCGGGTGCCGGCATAGCCGAGAATATTTTCTTCGGCACAGGAAGTAATGGTACCGCCCATACCACGGGCACGTCTGTTCCAGTATTCCCTGTCGGTCATGCTGGCGATGCCACCGGGCTTGTCGTAATTATCTCTTTCCCCCGGTGTGAGGCGGCGATCATCTTTGCTGGGTTTTTTCCAGTTGCTTCTTTCGGGTAAATCGGTTTCCATTTCTGTTTCTGCCATGATGAGCAGTCTGGCACCCTGTTTAATCAGTGCCTTACGTATATCGGTACGTTTGAGCAACATGTAGTTGATGATATCGCGGGCCACCAGCAAAGCATCATCCGGTACCTTTTGAGAGGAAACCACAGGAATGCCAAAAGCATCCGTGTATTTTTTATAGAAAGTGTCGAGTTTCAATTCGGCTGGCGGTGAGGCAATAACAGCCTGCGGAAAACTCTCCACTAATTTTTTACGGGGTGCATTGGCAGCGGGCTGACTATACCCACAGAAAGCAGCACAGAGCAAAACAACAGTACCTGATAATTTACGCATAGCGGGAAATATGTATGATTCCGAAAGTAAAAACAGTTACAGGAGATGAGATGCTGAGAATTAACCGGGTGTTTGCAGTTATTGATGGGTTGGACTTGCGAGTGCCCTAAGGAAAAATTATATTGACGGAAGCAAAAAAGCTGATCTGGTAGTGTTGGAACAAGAAAAAAGATGACTGAATAAACAATCATCTTTTCAATAAACCGGTTTCTTATGTATAGGTATTTTATTTACCCAGGTACTGCTTCACAGCGCTATGCAAACCACTGCTCAGTGGTACTACAGGTAAGCGAACTTCATTTTCAATCAACCCCTGTTCGTACATAAATGCTTTAACGCGCGATGGGTTGTTTTCTGCAAACATGAGGTCATATGCTTTGAGCAAAGGATCATTGAGTTGTTTTGCTGTTGTGAAATCCTGCTTCAGTGCGGCGCGAACCATATCAGAAAACTGTTTCGGGAAGGCATTGGCGGCTACGCTGATCACACCATCCATGCCACAGGCAATTTGTGCCATGGCCAGTGCATCATCGCCACTCACAACGAGGAAATCAGCGGGTTTATCACGTAGTATTTCCATACACTGAACCATATCGCCACTGGCTTCTTTCATACCGGCTACATTGGCTACTTCATGTGCCAGACGCAGGGTAGTGGCTGCACTCATATTGCGACCTGTTCTTCCGGGCACATTGTATAAGATAATGGGTTTGGGGGATGCTTCGGCAACCGCCTTATAATGCTGAAAAATTCCTTCCTGTGAAGGTTTATTATAATAGGGAGCCGCACTTAAAACGGCAGCAGCTTTGTCTAAAGGAAAATAGCTGAGATCTTTCACCACTTCCTGTGTACTGTTACCGCCTACACCTACTACCACAGGTACACGACCTGCTACTTTATCAAAAGTATAGTTTACAATGTCTTTCTTCTCCTGTTTCTCAAGGGTAGGGGTTTCACCTGTTGTTCCCAATGTGATGAGGTATGCTACCCCGCCACCAATCATGGCATCGATCACCTTACCCAGTGCATCAAAATCTACACTGAGGTCTTTTTTAAAAGCTGTTACCAATGCTACCCCTGTACCAGTGAGTTGTTCGCGTAGAGACATTGTTTTGTTTTTAAGACCATGGTTCATGGACCATCGTCCATAGTTATAATAAATACGTTGGTTGTATAGTATCAAAGCAGCATGGTCTATGGACCATCGACTATTGACTAATTACACCGCTTCTTCCCAGAATCCCATCTTCCCGTATTTTTCAATACGGTTGTTGATGCGTTCTGCCGGGTTGATATCCCTGATTTCTGCCAATGATTTTACAATATATGATTTCAGGATATTGGCGGCTTCGGTATAATCCCAATGTGCGCCACCGAGTGGTTCGTGCACAATTTCATCTACCAGTCCAAACCCTTTCATATCAGTTGCGGTTAAACGTAACTGTTCTGCTGCTGTTTCTTTTTTATCCCAACTGCGCCAGAGAATGGAGCTGCAGCTTTCGGGGGAGATAACCGTGTACCAGGTATTTTCCATCATCAGCACTTTATCGCCCACACCAATACCCAATGCACCACCCGATGCGCCTTCGCCAATGATCACTACAATTACTGGTACTTTCAGGCGAATCATTTCATAAATATTCCGCGCAATGGCTTCACCCTGGCCACGTTCTTCTGCTTCCAATCCGGGAAAAGCACCTGGTGTATCTACGAGACAAACGACAGGTTTATTGAATTTTTCAGCCAGACGCATTAAACGCAATGCCTTGCGATAACCCTCCGGATTGGCCATACCGAAATTGCGCAACTGGCGCAGTTTGGTATTGGTACCTTTTTGCTGACCAATAAACATAACCGTCTCACCATCCAGTTTGGCAAAACCACCCACCATGGCTTTATCATCTTTAAAATTGCGGTCGCCATGCAGCTCTACAAAATCGGTACACATTTTATCGATGTACTTAAGTGTATAAGGTCTGTCCGGATGACGGCTCAGTTGTACCCGCTGCCAGGGTGTGAGGTGCCTGGTGATCTCTTTTCTTTTTTCAATGATAGAGTCTTCCAGTTGCCGGATGGTTGTTGTATAATCTATTTTAGGGTTCTTCTCGGCCAGTTTTTTGGTATCCTCAATTTGTTCGTACAGTTCCTTGATAGGGTTCTCGAAATCAAGGAATTGTCTGTTTGGGTATTGGGGCATAATGATCGTTTAGAGCGGTAAAATTAGGGGTTCAGATTTTTTCCTGAAAAGATTTGTTTATGAAAAGTCTTTACCCTTATCTTTGCCGTCCCGAAAACGGACTGAAAGGGATGTTTTTGAGGGTTTGGATCGGTAGTTCAGTTGGTTAGAATGCCGCCCTGTCACGGCGGAGGTCGCGGGTTCGAGTCCCGTCCGGTCCGCAAAAAGTCTCAGCTACAAATAGCTGGGACTTTTTTGTTTCATACACTTTCATCATCTGGAATCAGCTTAGATCAAACCCTGCACCGGATTTAAATCCGGTGCAGGGTTTGATAGAGAATAATTTTTAATTCGTATCTTTTCCTCAAACCCTTTCCATGACCAACAACCTCACTGCTGAAAAGTGGCGAATATCTTCCATTGATATCCTCCGCGGACTTGTAATGATCATCATGGCACTCGATCATGTGCGCGACTTCTTTCATATCTCTGCCATGGTAGAAGACCCCACCAATCTGAATACCACCACACCCACTTTATTTTTTACCCGGTGGATCACACACTACTGTGCACCGGTGTTTGTTTTCTTATCGGGTACATCCGCTTTTTTATCCGGACAGAAAAAGACCAAAAAAGAACTCTCTTCCTTCCTGTTAAAACGTGGATTGTTTCTGATGCTGCTGGAAATAGTGGTCGTTAACTTTTTGATTGTATTTGATCCGCTCTATCGCTTTATCGGCTTACAGGTAATCTGGGTCATTGGTTTATCAATGGTGATCCTGTCATTCTTAATTTACCTGCCATTGCGTGTGCTGTTCATCATTGGTATTGTAATGGTTGCCGGGCATAATATGCTCGACGGCTTTAATTACAATAACATGAATGAAATACCATTCTGGCATGCTTTCTTTCACCAGCAAATGTTTACCAGTTATGCTGAGGGCAGATTCTTTGCCGTGTTATATCCTTTAATACCCTGGCCCGGTGTTATGTTACTGGGTTATTGTATGGGTGCATGGTATGTAAAAGAATTTGATGCCGCCAAACGCAAACGTTTATTGCTTGGCTGGGGACTCACTACCATCGCCGCTTTCTTCATACTCCGCTGGGTGAATGTATATGGCGATCTGGTACCATGGTCTACCCAGAAAGATAATACCATGACCATCATTTCTTTTTTCAACGTCACCAAATATCCGCCATCCTTATTGTATTTGTGTATGACGCTGGGCCCTGCTTTATTATTACTCATCTGGCTCGAAAAAGTAAAAGCAGGCTGGACAAATGTGGTGAGTGTGTATGGTCGTGTACCGATGTTTTATTATCTCCTGCATTTCTTTACCATTCATGTACTTTGTATCATCGCATTCTTTGCTGTAGGCAGACCCCTGAGCGATATGGCAGCAGGTAATTTTGCATTCCGTCCCAATGATTTCGGATTCACCCTGCCAATAGTGTACCTGATATGGATTGCTGTGGTAGCAGGTCTTTACCCATTATGTAAACGGTACGATACGTTTAAGCAGCATAATAAAAGGTGGTGGACGGGGTATTTATAGGGGTGAATGGTCAATGGTCAATCGTGAATCGTGAATGAAAAAAGTTTTGCAAGTACACAATAACCCCCATCACAGCCAAGTTTTTCTTATTGACCATTGACCATTGACCATTGACCATTGACCATTGACCATTGACCATTGACCATTGACCATTGACCATTGACCATTGACCATTACTATTTA
>DPWF01000045.1:0-1591 GCA_003526435.1 Chitinophagaceae bacterium
TACTGACTACTCACTCCTCACTATCCACACCTGTGAACAATAAGAAATTATTAACCCGTTCGCAGAACGCCGATTAATCGGTAACTTACAAAAACCTTCCTCATATGCGTTGGAGAAAATTTAACGGCGAACAGATCCAGTTGCCCATTAAAGAAGCGGTGGCCGAGGCCATAAAACGCGAAGCGGCACAGGGTATTAAACTCAAAGTATGTATTGGCACCGACAGCCAGGTAAAAGGCGATGATACCGAGTTTGCAACGGTCATCGTTTTTCTGCGTGAGCACAATGGCGGGTTCATGTACATACACAACGAGAAAACAAAACAGAAATACCACATCAAGGAAAGAATGCTGGTAGAAGTAGCCAAAAGTATTGAAATAGCATATGAACTATGCGACCTGTTTATTGAACACCAGGTTGATATGGAAGTGCATGCCGACATCAATACCAATCCACAGTTTAAAAGCAACGATGCTTTACGCGAAGCCATGGGTTATATACTCGGTATGGGCTTTGCGTTTAAAGCCAAACCGGAAGCCTTTGCCAGTAGTTGCTGTGCAGATAAGGTGGTGAACTGAGGAACTTGTTAGTGAGTAGTGAGCAGTCAGTATTAAGTGCTGGACTGTAGTAATTCTTATTCACTAATCACTGCTCACTACTTACACAGCAGGTGTACTAACTACTTTTAGACTTACTAAGACGTTACAGAAGAATCAGGCATCTAAATTACTGATTAACTTTCTTATGTGTGAGCGTTCGCCGAGTCCTCATTTCAATGTATATGTACCATACCGATATTTAGGTATTGGGTGTGAACACATAGTTTCTTACTTTAATAATCTAACTGTGATTATATGAACAACTTTTTCCGTGCGTGTATCCTCGCGATGACTATTCTGACTTTTCTCCAGGGAAAAGCACAGGTAACACTAACAAAGGGTGAAACCATTGCCTACTTAAATAAAAAGATCAAAGAAGTTTCGGGCTTCAAACATCCGAAGTTGCAACCGGTCTCATTTGCCGCGGAGTACCTGCAGGAAGTCAAACTTTCCGATAACAAGGTCGAGATTATTTATACTTATATTGGTGATTCGCGTCCGCGTACTTATAAGTTTAACCCGCTTTTTATTACCCGAATTTCTTCATCAGAAGAGAAAAATGCAACTACAGGATTAGTGTATTTCGACTTTAACTCTATGACGGTTTTGCAGGATGAGATAAATATTAAGGGCCCCATTCAAAATAATTATGCAGTATTTCCTTATCTAATAGGTGACGGCAGCAACTTTGAAAAAATAAAAAAAGCATTTCTTCATTTGCAGGCACTCTTAAAGGCTGAAGATGACCCGTTCCAGAATCGATAAAATCAGGATAGAAATTAATTCTTATAGTTTATTTTTTCTACGCAATGTCTCCCGTGGAACGAGGGGACGTTTTGTGCTACACAGTCAGTGGGTACAAAATTACTTTGAGACTTATTAAGTCGTTATAGAAGAATCGGGCAATAAAATTAATGATTAACTTTCCCATGCTTGAGTGTTCAGAGTGTCCTTTAATTCTTGTGAGAAATCTATGGGTAACACTAAAAAAA
>DPWF01000045.1:1602-1780 GCA_003526435.1 Chitinophagaceae bacterium
AAGATTAAAAACATGGCAGAAAGTAACATCATATATCAAACAGAAGACGGCAAGACTAAAATTGAAGCCCGTCTGGAAGACGAGACAGTTTGGCTTACCCAAGCTCAATTGTGTGAACTGTTTCAGAAGTCTAAAGCAACTGTAAGTGAACACATTAAGAATATTTTTGAAGAAGATT
>DPWF01000045.1:1790-2961 GCA_003526435.1 Chitinophagaceae bacterium
AGATGAATTGGATTCCCTCTCAGTTGTTCGGAATTTCCGAACAACTGCCGCAGATGGCAAAAAATACAATACCGCTTTTTACAACTTGGACGTAATTATTTCCGTTGGCCTACAGGGTAAAAAGTCATCAGGGTACCAGATTTCGCCAATGGGCAACGGCAAGGCTTCGTGAATACATCGTGAAAGGGTTTACCATGAACAATGAGTTGCTGAAACAGGCGGGGGGCGGTAACTATTTTGAAGAATTGCTGACTCGCATTCGGGATATCCGAAGTTATGAGAGTTGTGATTTGCTTTCATTCTAAGGAACAACGATCTTTGATAACAACGTGAATACTTTGCGGCTATGGCGATGCAGGGTTGTGATTTGCTTTCATTCTAAGGAACAACGATCTTTGATAACAACTAATGGAAATATTTCTACAACTGGAAACTTGTTGTGATTTGCTTTCATTCTAAGGAACAACGATCTTTGATAACAACAGCATTAGCTGAAACGCAATACTGGTAAGGTTTATCAAAGATCGGGGTCCTTAAAAAAACGACTTATGAGTAGTATTTCGGCTTGTGAAAGACAGATTTTGTCTGTTCTGTATTCAGAATAATTCTAATTGTTGAGGTGTTTCTAATGGCTCGGCAGGTGTTTTGCCTTTAAAAATCTCGATCATTCCAAACTGTTTGTCGGTAATGGTCATCATGACCACATGCCCTTTTTCCGGTAATTGTTTTTTTACCCTTTTTATATGTACCTGAGCATTTTCCATACTGGGGCAATGCCGCAGATAAATGGAAAACTGAAACATACCAAACCCGTCCTGCAACAGTTTTTTCCTGAAGTCGGCATAGATTTTCCGGTCTTTTTTTGTGACCACAGGCAGGTCGAAAAATACGAGAACCCACATGATTCGGTATGCATTTAAACGGTCTGCTTTCATGGCAGAACGGGATAAGCGATTTTTCGCTGCTGACCTGCAAAACATTTGGCCAAGGAAGCAGCGGTGCGTTGGGTGGCCACAAAAAGCGGACTGCTCTCATCGTCAATCTGCACATCAAGCGTAGGTAGCTTCAGTAATTGGTTTTTTAAGTCGCGGTTCAACTCCTCTAAATGAGAACTTTTATCAACAATACCCCTTACCATAAGGTCTACAAAAGGTCTGTAAGGCTCCATAAT
>DPWF01000045.1:3023-3226 GCA_003526435.1 Chitinophagaceae bacterium
ACCGGCCAATGCCCGGGCCATGGTGGCCCTGATAATGGCATAACCATAGTTGAGGAGGTTATTGGGGGGCGGGCCCTCCCGATGCCGGAAAAACTGCCAGGCTGGGGGAAAGAGGTTCTTCCAGTAATGTGCCGATGCCTGTGCTTCATGGTTATCGCTGTCACCACTTTTTACAGACTGTTTATGGTTCAACATCAACTGGT
>DPWF01000019.1:0-889 GCA_003526435.1 Chitinophagaceae bacterium
ACATCATCAACTGCGGACGGTTAATGGCATAATTCATCGCCTGCCGAACCAGTTTCAACTTTGTAGGAGATGTTTGTACCAAAGGATTTTTTTCGTCCACCAGTATCCCGAAATACTCTGTGTTGAGATAAGCTGTTTTATTGAGTTTCAGCTTACCCTCCCATTCTTTCCGGAGTGTGCCTTTTTTGGTTAACAATTCATCTTTAAACGAAGGGTCTATATCATTTACAAAACTCAGTTTACCCTGTCGGAACTGTAAAAATTCTGTGGCTTTGTTGTCAAAAAAACTCACCTGAATGGCGTCGAGATAAGGTAAAGCGTTACCTGCTGTATCGGTCTCCCAGTAATGTTTATTTTTATGCATAACCAGCGCTTCTCCTTCATCCCAGGAAACAAATGTAAAAGGGCCCGTACCGATTGGGTTGCGCCGAAAATCTTTTCCATATTTCTCCACTGCCTCTCTGGGTACAATACTGCAATACTGCATACTCAGGATGCCCATGATCGGATGAAATGGCCGAAGTAGTTTTAATTGAAACGTAGAATCGTTCAGCGCAGTAAATGGTTGTAAGCTGTCTACCCGGTTATTAAATATCCATGCGCCGCTGCTCGCCGTAGTTTTATCGATGATTCGGTTGAGACTAAACACAACATCATCTGCCTGCATTTTTCGTCCTTTACCATCAGGAAATATGTCATTATCATGAAAATAAACATCGGTGCGGAGATGAAAGGTATAAGTGGTTCTGGCAGCATCAATATCCCAGCTTCTGGCCAATGAGGGAACAATATTCAGGTTACTGTCTATTTCCACCAATGTATTGTACACCTGGTGAATGGCCCACATGATGGACTGATTTTTGGCGAATGCCGGGTCGAGGGTAGCTAT
>DPWF01000019.1:896-2867 GCA_003526435.1 Chitinophagaceae bacterium
ACCGGAGTCCTCTTTCTGACCACAGCCTGCGAAGCAAAAAAGGCAGACCCATAGCATTGATGAAACCAGGTATGATTTATATTTTATGATTTTCAATTCTTTCATCCTGCCCCGAATATCCTATTTTTAGCCGATGAATACAAAGTGACATTTTAGCCCATCCTAAAATGTTATCTACCCTATTCATGGAACTGCCACCAATAAACCATTTAACAGGTATGGGAAGTATCAGGAAGCAAACCATCATCTCAAGTGTGCTGATTTATATTGGCTTCCTGACTGGTTTTGTGAACCAGTATTTGTCTACAATGCATGGTTCCTTTACCGTTGAGCAATTCGGTCTAACCAGAATTTTCTTTGATTTTGCCCAGAACATGATGGCGTTTGGCGCATTGGGTATTGTTCCTGTTATTTATAAGTTCTATCCTTATTATAAAGACAACTTAGAAGCGAATAAGATTGATTTAATGAGTTGGGCAATGGTCACAGCTTTAATAGGGTTTATTATTGTTATTGCTAGCGGATTTGCTTTTCAACCCTATTTTGTAAAAAAATTCATTTCCCGTTCACCATTAATCGTTGAATATTATTACTGGATGTTTCCTTTTGCTATGGGGATGCTCTTTTTTTCCATAATAGAAGGATTTAGTTGGGCATTACGTTTATCTGTTGTTTCCAACTTTCTGAAAGAAACTGTTTTCAGGATTCTCATCAGTATATTAATCGGCCTCTTTTATTTCAAGCTGATCAGCTTTCAGACTTTTGTTTACCTCTTTGCCTTTCAATACTTAGTCATTTTTTTATTTCTGCTTATTTATCTCATCCGGTCGGGTAATCTGCATTTTAATTTCACCATCAGCAGGGTCACCAGGAAATTCTGGAAGAAGATGTTATCGATGCAGGCGTTATTATATGGCGGCACATTGATTGCTTCTGTTGCTGCAACCATCGATAGTTTTATAATTGCCAGTTTACTGGGGCTTAAAGCAGTAGGTATTTTTGATTTTGCGCAATATGTAGCGAATGTATTACAGGTGCCGCAGAGAAGTATCCAGGCAGTATCGTCTAGTTTTCTGGCAAGAGCATGGAAAGACAAAGATTACAATGAGATCAGCCGTATTTATTCCCGTTCCTGCATCAATTTATTATTGATGTCTCTCTTTCTTTTTGGGAATATATGGCTGAATGTTAAAGAAGGCATTCATGTATTAAATATTCAGAAAGAGTACCTGGATGGGTTGAGTGTGATCTTTATACTGTGCATGGTAAGAATTGTTGATGCAGGTACTGGTTTGAATGCTATGGTGATAAATACCTCTACTTTATGGCGCTTTGACTTTATCAGTGGTGTTGTTCTCATCGGACTTCGTTTACCACTCACTTATTATCTTATTAAAAACTATGGTATCATCGGATCTGCCATTGCTGAACTGATCGCCTATGGCATTTTTAATTTTATACGCTATGAATTTCTGCGCAGGAAATTCAACATGCAGCCCTTCAGCATGAAAACTGTTTATGCCATTTTACTGGGACTTACAGCTTATACTATCTGTTACTTTGCATTCGGCCAGTTGACCGGTTGGACCTCCATCATACTCAACGGAACCGCTTTTTCACTCATTATGATCAGTGGTGTATTCTACTTAAAACTAACACCTGATGCGATGCAGTTGTATCAGGTAGTGAAAAACAAATGGAAAAGGAATGTATGAAGATAGATGTAAGATTTATAAAAGAAGGAGACATTCAAATCAGACATCAGCCATCCAAGATCATAAAATAATATATTCCCCTTTCTTATTCACCGAAATCAGCGGCAGTTTTTTATTTTCTTCGAAGAAATCATACACTTCTTTCAGGCGGGTGGAGAATTTTTGGTAGTCGCTGTCTTCTTTACTGTTACGGGAAAGATATTCCTGGCTACGGTTATTACTGAAGCGAACAGGATAAATATGTACAGGAATAAAA
>DPWF01000019.1:2878-4592 GCA_003526435.1 Chitinophagaceae bacterium
CTCCTGCCCCTGGTTACGCGCATGTGATGCCAGCACATATAATTCCTCAATCTGATCGTTCTGAATGGGTATACAACCAACAGTAACACAACTGCCATGAATAAAGATATCACTGCCGGGTTTAATGGAATCACTTAACAAACGATCCGAGGCATTGGGATAATTCAATCCCAACGACAAATGATACATGCTTTTGGGATTGAATTCATTGATATAATAAAACCCTTCCGGCACCTGGTAATCACCTTCAATACGTTTGGGTCCAAGTGTGCCCGATAAAGCACATATCTTATAGGTTTTGAATAACTTATAAGGTTCTGCTGAACTATTCCTTACCCATACTTCCAATTGACTGTCATACTTAAAGCTGCGAACGTACATGTCTTTTGCGGGCCACTGGAGTTTAGCTGCCGCAAACTGTTTTCTCAAAGTATCTTCTTTTGAACGAATGGCGCCGGCAACACGTGGAAATACCCGTTGATTTTCAATAAAGCCCGTCTGAGCCATCAGATTGGCTGAAATGAGACTGATCACAACAATTAACAGGGGGCGCTTCATGATTGCAAAATAACAAATGGTTTGATACAACAAATTGAATGTCCTGTTAAAGAAACGAGTCTGGGGAGCAAATATTGCGGAAGATAAAACACAGATCATCATGATTTTTATGATATGTCATGATGATCTGTGTAATTGATTTAAAGGTTACCACGGCTTTCCTGTTCACGTTCAATGGCTTCAAAAAGGGCCTTGAAATTGCCTTTACCAAAGCTCTTGGCTCCTTTACGCTGTATGATTTCGAAGAAAAGTGTGGGTCTGTCTTCTACCGGTTTGGTGAAAATCTGCAACAAATATCCTTCATCATCTCTATCCACCAGAATACCCAGTTCTCGTAATGGATTCAAATCTTCATCAATATGTCCAACCCTGTCTAGAAGATCATCATAATAAGTAGTGGGCACTTTCAGGAACTCCACGCCTCTGTTTTGCAGGGCAGTTACCGTTTGTACGATATCGCTGGTGGCAAGTGCCACGTGCTGACAACCTTCGCCATTGTAAAAATCGAGGTATTCTTCCACCTGCGATTTCTTCTTTCCTTCAGCAGGTTCGTTGATGGGGAATTTTACAAATCCATTGCCATTACTCATCACCTTACTCATCAGTGCAGAGTATTCGGTAGAAATATCATTGTCATCGAAGCTGAGAATATTTTTAAAGCCCATTACATCCTCATAAAATTTCACCCATGGATTCATCTGGTTCCAGCCTACATTTCCTACACAATGGTCTACATACAATAAGCCGGTGTCTGTTGGATTATAATGACTCTCCCATTTTCTGAAACCCGGCAAAAATGCGCCTGCATAATTTTTTCTTTCAATAAAAAGATGAACAGTGTCGCCGTAGGTATGTATACCACTCATGATCACTTCGCCATGATCGTCGGTCATTTTTTGCGGCTCCATATAACTTTTACCACCTCTTTGGGTAGTCTGCTTCCAGGCATCGGCAGCATCTTCTCATTTCAGTGCCAGCACTTTTACCCCATCACCATGTTTGTATACATGGTCGGCTATTGCATTATCGGTACGCAGTGCAGTGGTAAATACAAAAGTGAGTTTATTCTGTCTTACTGCATAGCTGGCCCTGTCTTTTACACCCGTTTCGGGTCCGGCATACGCCAGGCTCTGAAAGCCAAAAGCCGTTTTATAAA
>DPWF01000059.1:0-2357 GCA_003526435.1 Chitinophagaceae bacterium
AGTAAGGTTTTCCATGCATAACTTCTGCGCTCGGGCCAGTTGGCCACATAAATCAGCGCATCAAACTCTGGTTCGTCTGCATTGCTTTGCTGACGCGCCCATACAGGAAACCTCAGGTCATAACAGATCTGCAGGTTGATCTTCCATCCCTTTACCTGTGCCACCAAACGTTTGTTGCCGGCAGAATAATATTGGTCCTCACCTGCAAAAGCAAAACGATGACGTTTATCGTAATACCCAAGTTCGCCATTGGGTAATACCCATAATAAACGATTGTAAAAATGTTCGCCATCCTGCATGATCAAACTACCGGTGAGGATGATTTTCTTTTTGGCAGCCATCTGTTTCATCCACTGAACCGAAGGTCCATCCATGGTTTCGGCGAGTTGTGCAGGACGCATGCTGAATCCTGTACTGAACATTTCGGGAAGCATTACAATCTCTGTTTTTTCGGTGATGCTGTTGATCTTCTCCTCAAACATGTTGAGGTTGGCTGTTTTATCCTCCCAGAAAAGTGAAGACTGAATAATAGAAAAACTAAGTGACGACATGTATGCAAGTTAACCTAAAACATACGAAAGCCCATTTGTAAGGACCCATAGTTTTGTGCCTGTAACTGGCTGGTTGCTTCTTTCGATTGATGGATGAGTTCTATACGGCTACTGAACCGGTTGCCGGCAAAACAAATACCCCAACGTTGTTCAAATACCCATGTTTCAGGATTGGCCAGGATGGCCCCGTTTCCTTTATTAAACAAACCGCCCTGTAGAGTTGCATTGTATGCCTGCACAAGAACTGATGGATAGGCATACATAAACAACTCTATTTTCTTTTTTGGGGCAGCATAACCCGAACTCACTCTTGTATTGAAAAGAGCAGTGCTCTTATTACTTTCATACGACCCCACACAAAAAATAGCACCTGCTCTTGCATTGGTAAAATGAGTACCCAGTGTTGCTTCAGCAATCGGAACAACTTTAAACAAACCCTGATAATTAAACAGTGTTTGAATAAATGAAGCATTCACGTTGATACCTATATCATTTCTTACCTGGTATTTCCATCCTTCAAAACGCTTGAAACCAAACAATTTGTGATAACTGTTTTGCAATGCCTCACCCAGAGAAGCATTACCCACAATACCTAAACTACCACCCCATTGAAACAGTGCATCGTTTTTATAACTGGTTAATTGTGTATAGCGTGCAAAGAGATAACCACAATACGGGCGGTCGATTNNATTTCATTACCTGTTTCTGCTTTTTTGGAAACAGGTGTGAATATTTTTTGTCCGATTTCAAAACCATGAATTTTTTTTCGCAGGCCGGAGGTATCGGCAATGCGGAAGTTTAGAAAAACGCCATTGGTATAATAAGCGTCTTTCACCTGTAAAAGAAAAGCATCATTTTCTGAAGTAAATGAAAATTCCCTGCGTAGCACCTGACCCTGTTGTGCAAAACAATAATGTACGAACAGCCAGCAGACAATCGTTGACAATAACTTCATCAGGGGTAATCTTTCTGGTAACTAAGATAAAATTATTCTTTAACCATCGCATAAACTAAAACGAATAAAAAACAGATTCATTATCCATCTCCTCTGCGTAAACTCCCCGTTCTCATGTTCTCTGCGTTGGATATTCGAGTAGGGTTACGCAGCGAGTTATTCTTTGGCAGCATTTCTTATTTGTTCGATGGCTTCCTGTATTAAAGGGGCTTCATATCCTTTTTGAAGGAGGTATTGTGTGGTTTTTGCACGGCGGTTCAGGTGCTGTTCGGTTTTTAATGTCTGCCATTTGCTTTTGGCCAGTTTGAGTAAAACAAGCCTGTAATCATCCTCATCAATTTCTTTTAAGGCAGATTTAATGTTGGCCGTGCTGATTCTTTTTTGCTTTAATTCATAACTGATTTTTACCCTTCCCCACTTTTTTAGCCTGAAATGTCCACCGGCAAATTGTATAGCAAAACGGGCTTCATTCAGGTAATCTTCCTCAATTAAACGGCTAATGAGTAGATCAACATCGGTTTTGCGTAGACCAAAGCCAAACAGTTTTTCTCTTACCTCAAAATGGTTTCGTTCCTGGTAGGCACAATAATGCCTGATCTTTTGCCAGGCCTGTTCAGGGGTGAGCTTGCTGCGTAGCATATGTGAGGTAATAAAATGTGTTTTTATTAGTTATATTTGTTAGTACACCTGAACTCGTTTTCATGAGCCTTGTTCAACATACCGTTTGTTTGATTGATGATGATAAAATCTATCAGTTTACCGCCAAAAAAATGCTGGAAGCAACTGGTATGACCAAAGCTATCCAGTCTTTCTATGACGGTAGTGAAGCACTTGCTTTTTTCACGGGTGAA
>DPWF01000059.1:2375-18931 GCA_003526435.1 Chitinophagaceae bacterium
GTGATTTTTTTGGATATCAATATGCCCGTTATGAATGGCTGGGAGTTCCTGGAAGAGTATGAAAAATTGTGTGGTCGCTTCCCTAAAAATATGTCGCTCTACGTGGTAAGTTCATCTGTTGATGATGCAGATATACGTCGCTCACGTCAATTTAGCTCCGTTACTGACTATATTGTAAAGCCCATTACCCGAATGCGTTACCAGGAATTGCTGCAGGGCATTGGTCCCGTTTCCTGATCCAATTCACAACTGATTCACATTGTTGTTTTTTTACCGGCCAATACATGCAATTTTGGTTACGGAATGTTAACATTTTGCCTTAGGTTTGTTGCGTACCTAAATTCCGTAGAATGAAATTTATTGTTTCTTCCTCTTCTCTCTTAAAACACCTGCAGCAGATCAGCGGTGTGATTAACGCGAATACGGTGTTACCGATTCTGGAGGATTTTTTATTTGAAATACAGGACAAAAAACTGAATGTAGTAGCCACAGACCTCGAAACCGTAATGCGTGTACAGATGGACGTGGAAAGTAAGGCAAACGGGAAGGTTTGTATCCCTGCAAAAATCCTGATGGATTCTTTAAAAAACATTGCAGATCAACCACTTACGTTTAATATTGATAAGAATTTTGCCATAGAAATCACCAGTGATAATGGTAAGTATAAAGTAATGGGTGAAAACCCCGATAACTTCCCAAAAGAACCCGCTGCTGATGATACAACAGGTTTTGAAATGACAAGCAGTGGCTTATTAACTGCCATCAATAAAACCCTGTTTGCAGTAAGTAATGATGACCTGAGACCAGCCATGACCGGTGTGTTTTTTGAATTATCAAAGGATGGGGTACAGTTTGTAGCAACCGATGCACACCGTCTCGTAAAATACAAGCGCACTGACGCAAAAGCATCTAAAACAGATTCGTTTATCGTTCCCAAAAAACCATTGAACCTGTTAAAGAATGCGTTGCCCGATAACGACGATGCCATTACGGTAAGCTATAACAGCAACCATCTTTTTGTAAACCACGGGTCAACACAAATGATCTGTAGACTGATCGATGCCCGTTTCCCTGATTATAAAGTGGTGATTCCGGCCGACAATCCATATAAACTGGTGGTCAATAAATCTGATTTTCAGAATGCCCTACGTCGTGTAAATGTATTCAGTAATAAAAGTACCAACCAGGTGGCTTTGAGTATTACCGGCAGTGAATTACAGATGGCTGCACAGGATATTGATTTCAGTTTTGAAGGAAATGAAAGAATGAATTGTCAGTACGACGGCGAAGATCTGCAGATTGCTTTCAATGCCAAATTCCTGATTGAGATGCTGAGTGCTGCCGATACGGAAGATGTGAAAATGGAACTGTCCACACCTACCAAAGCAGGTTTAATTAAACCAACAGAACAGGCAGAAGGCGAAGACCTGCTGATGCTGGTAATGCCTTTGATGCTGAATAACTAAGCTTCTATACCTGACCTATAAAAAAGCCCCGGCAGTAATGTTCGGGGTTTTTTGTGGGGGGGGAGGAATCCGAAAGACCGAAAGACGGAAGTCGGGAAGATGATACTAAGTCATCTTCCGTGTAACTCCGTGCCTTACTCCTTTACCTTTGTGGTTAACCACGGAGGTGATAAAAGTATTCAAATCTCCTCCGGACTTCCGTCTTTCGGTCTTTCGGACTCCTGATCTCCGCATTTAATCTGTACATTAGAGAAATAACCGATTGCCTGTTATGATCGAAAACATCGTTCAATATTTTAGTACCATTCCCAGTTTACACAGGGCTTTGATACTAGCCGGTGGTATTACTTTTTTCTGGCTGATAGAAGGTGCGATACCGTTATTCAGTTTTAAGTACAACAAATGGAAACATGCATCCATTAATATCTTCTTTACCATTACCACCATCCTCATCAATTTTGCCTTTGCCTTTTTGATTGTGCAGTCGAGCGATTGGGCCGTTGCCAATGGTTTTGGCTTGCTGCAATGGGTGAATATAAATCAATGGCTCTTCCTGATCCTTGGCCTCCTGTTACTTGACCTCATCGGTGCCTGGTTTATTCATTTTATTGAACACAAGGTTAAATGGATGTGGAAGTTTCACATGGTACACCATGCCGATACACATGTAGATACCACCACCGCCAATCGCCATCACCCCGGCGAAAGTGTATTCAGGGCCGTCTTTACTACAATTGGTGTTGTGTTATGTGGTGCGCCTATGTGGTTAGTGATGTTATACCAGAGTATGAGTGCAGTATTGTCGCAGTTCAATCATGCAAATATCCGTTTGCCGCTGTGGCTCGATAAAGCCATCAGTTGGATCATCGTTTCGCCCGATATGCATAAAGTACATCATCATTATGTGCGACCGCAAACCGATTCCAATTATGGAAATATTTTCTCTGTCTGGGATCGCCTCTTTGGCACATTCAATTATACACCCGTTGAGCAATTGCGATATGGACTTGATGTACTTGACGATAGTACCGATGAAAATTTAACCTACCAGTTAAAGATACCCTTTGATGGTAAGGTAAAAACAGATTATTGAAACAGAAAAACAGAGGAACAGAGAAACATCGAATATCCAACTTCCAAGTATTTGGACATTCGATGTTTCTCTGTTCATTATTAATAACATATCCCGCATCTTTGCTGAAATTTGTTTCATGAAAATTGCGGCTTTTATTCCTGCGCGTTATGCGGCTACACGCTTCCCTGCAAAACTCATGCAAATGCTTGGCCCGAAAACGGTGATCAGGCATACTTATGATAATACACTGGCAACCGGGTTGTTTGATGAAGTATATGTGGTAACCGACAGCGACATTATTTTCCAGGAAATTACCACACATGGCGGTAAAGCCATCATGAGTAAACGAACGCATGAAAGTGGCAGCGACCGTATAGCTGAAGCCGTAGCCGATCTGGATATTGACATTGTAGTAAATGTGCAGGGAGATGAGCCTTTTGTAAAACGTGAACCACTGGAGCAATTATTACAGGTGTTCAGGGCTGAAACCGGAAAAAATGTACAGGTAGCATCACTAATGCAGGTATTAAAGGAAAAAAGCTTTATTGAGGATCCCAACTATGTAAAAGTAGCGGTTGACAGAAATTACAATGCATTAATGTTTTCCAGGAGTGTATTGCCTTATCCTCGCAGCACAGAACTACCGGTAACTTACTATGAACATATTGGGGTATATGCTTTTCGTAAACAGGCATTGCTCGATTTTACCAACTGGCCAATGACGCCATTGGAAGCTGCTGAAAAAATTGAATGTCTTCGTTACCTCGAGTATGGGGTTTCCATAAAAATGGTGGTAACAGATTATATGGGTGTAGAAATTGATACACCCGAAGACCTTGAAAGGGCCAGCAGGATGCTGAGCTGAAAAAGCCCTTAAAACCATGCAACAGTGAGTGGCAAGGCCTATCTTTACAATACCCCGGTCTTTACCCATAACTGATTGAAGCATGAGTACTTCCTTAAAGAGCAAGGCACCTAAAATGTATGGCAGGGTTCGTTGGTTGTTTTTTTTCTCCGTTCTTACCCTGGTATTTCTGGGCGGGGTTTTATACCAACAGCAAAAAGACCTTTCGCAGGCCGGTTATTGGCTTAACCATACTTATTCTATATTGAAAGAAGTGGCANNGCACAGTTAAAATCATCTGTAGCCAGGGCCGAATCGTCAACAAGAAATTTTATCCTTTCAAAAGATACTGCCTGGAAAGCACAGATACTGACAATACAGGGTGAGTCGAAACAGTATATTCAGCAACTGGAAAAACGCTTTAAAAGCGATACGGCTTTTTCGCAAAATCAATTGGTGTTGGTAAAAGAGCTGATTACCAATAAAAATGATTTTCAGCTAAGTGTACTTCAGGGTAAAGAGTCTATTGAAGATATTCTGGAAAGGGTAGGATACAGGGGTGAGGGAACACAATACTCGCAGGCTATTTATAGAATCCTTGACAGCATGACGGCTGTTGGAGAAAAGCTGCTGATTACACGCGCTACAATCAACGAAAGAAGCTCCTCAAGTATTGGTTACACATCTTTGATTGGTGGGGTGATCGCTTTTATTGTTGTAATGATACTCATCATACAGTTAAACCGGGATCTTGCATTAAGAAGAAAAGCAGAAGAGAGTGTTGGTTACAGCGATGAAAAATACAGGCATATCATCGAAAATGCAAGTGTAGTAATGTATACAACCGATGAGAATGGTACCATTACATTTGCCAACAGTCAGGTAGGTGATTTAACGGGTTATACAGTAGAAGAATTGATTGGTAAAGATTTTTCATTTTTACTCCATCCTTCCTGGTTGCAGCAGGTATTTAATCATTACAGCAACCAGTTTCAGCATAGAATTCCTTCTACCACACTTGAATTTATTACAAGAACCAAAAGCGGTCAGCAAAAATGGGTTGAACAAACGGCACAATTGCTGATGAAAGACGATCATGTATTGGGCTATCAGTGTATGGTAAAAGATATTACTGAAAAGAAAAAAATAGAACTGGAGCTTAAAGAATCTGAACAAAGACGAAACGAAAACCAGTTGCGACTGGAAGCCATCCTGGAAAATACCACATCACTCATCTTTATTAAAAACCTGGATGGTCGGTATATAATGATCAACCGGAGATTCAGGGAAGTAATGGGTGTTTCGGATGAAATGGTTCTCCATAAAACAGATTATGATTTCAGCGAAAAAGAAACGGCCGATCATTATAAAAGACTCGATGATGAAGTAATCAGTACCCGTAAACCTGTTGAATCAGAAGAATGGGTATATGGTCCGGAAGGAAGAAAAAATTTACTGGTAATCAAGTTTCCTTTGATTGATCACAGAAGAAAAATTTTTGGTATCAGTGGAATTGCCACCGACATTACCGACAGGGTACTGTATCAGCAAAAATTAATTGAGGCCAGAAAAAATGCGGAAGAAGCCAAACAATTGCAGGAGCAGTTTCTGGCCAATATGAGTCATGAAATACGTACTCCCATGAATGGCATTCAGGGTATGACCAACCTGCTGATGCAGACAGAACTCAACAGCCAGCAAAAAGAGTTTACCGGAATGATTAAACGGTCGGTTAATAACCTGCTGGTAATTGTAAACGACATACTTGATTTTTCAAAGATTAAAGCAGGCAGGTTAACCATCGATAAAACAGCATTCAGTATAAGAGAAGTACTGAATAATGTGAAGGCACAGTTTGAGCATGAAGTTTCAGGAAAAAAATTACAATTGCTGATTGAGTATGAGTTAACCCTGCCAGAGACGGTTATTGGCGACCCATATAGACTTAATCAGGTATTGGTAAACGTGGTAGGTAATGCTATAAAATTTACAGTAGCAGGTGAGGTACATATAAAAGTAGAACAGCTAAACCAGCGCGATAATAAGAGCGACTTTTTATTTACAGTTTCAGATACTGGTATTGGGATACCTGAAGATAAAACCAATGTTATTTTTGATGCATTTACACAGGCCGGACCAGATATTGCGCGTAATTATGGCGGAGCCGGTTTGGGATTGGCTATCTGTAAAGGATTAGTAGAATTACAGCAGGGCAGCATTACTGTATCAAATATACCCGGAGGCGGATCTGTTTTTTCAGTAAGTCTTCCTTATGAGGTACAGGAGACAAACAATGATGCAACAGATGATTCTTTATTACTGAAAGGGAAACGCTTTTTAGTAGTTGAAGACAACGAGGTAAATCAAAAACTGGTTTCCTATGTATTAAAAAAAGTAGGTGGTGCAGTAGATATTGCGCATAATGGAAGAATGGCCATAGACCTACTCGAAAATAAAACAGCATATTATGATCTCATCATCATGGATATACAGATGCCCGTAATGGATGGATATGAGGCAACAGAATATATCAGAACCGTATTACAATTGCAGACGCCGATTATAGCCATGACAGCAACAGCCTTGAAAGGCGATCAGGAAAAGGCGGAACAGGTAGGTATGAATGAATTTATGCTGAAACCATTCGATTTTAACGATCTGTATAAAAGACTTGTAAAACTGATTGCTACAAAAAAAGAAACGATCACCGAAAATGATACAACTATGAATGGTGAAAAATTGTATGACCTTTCGCTCCTGGAAGGATTAGACGATAAAGAATCTTTACTGGACGTATTGAATCTTTTTCTTGAAAATACACCCAACCAGATCAAAGAATTGTCGATCCTCGGTACAACAGAACAATATGATGATATATATAAGCTGGCCCACAAATTAAAAGGGGCATTGGCCATGTTACAGGCATCACGCATCTCTGAATTGTTGGGTAAAATTGAAGCCAATGCCAGGGAAAGAAAAGAAACAGATACGATTAAGGATAAAATAACCGAGGTAGGTCGTCTTTTTGATCAGATGCAAACGCAATTATTGACGGAAAAAGAACAGATCATGGGTCAATAAGAGAAAACCCGTACTTTTAAATACAATATCTATAACAGCCCGACTGAATATGAAAATTCTTGTTGCAGAAGATGAACCCATGTTATTGAAAACCATTGAGCTAAAGCTGAAGAAAGAAGGTTATGAAGTAATCACAACACATGACGGACGGGAAGCCATCGCCAAAATAGAAGAGTTTGCACCTGATCTGGTAATATCTGATATCATGATGCCATATGCTTCCGGACTGGAAATAACGGCACTGTTAAAGCAGAACCGGGAAAAACAAATACCCATCATTATTCTATCTGCCATGGAACAGGAGAAAGTGGTAATGGAAGCTTTTGAACTTGGTGCTGATGACTATATTACAAAACCTTTTAGCCTGAACGAATTATCTATCCGCGTAAAAAGACTGATGGCACGTTCGGGAAAATCCTGATCATACATAACCTAGTAAGTACGGTATGCGCCTACCAACACTCTTTACATATTGTTCTTTTGTTGTGATGATGTTCACTGCTGTTAAAGCCACATCACAAGCTGATACCACGAGTTCAGATGGTTTACTCATTGCTGCAAAAAAGGCTGCATTTGACGAAGACAATTATCCAAAAGCAAAAGCGTATCTCTACAAAGCCATCGCAAAAAGTCCAAACTATGCCGACCTCCGCGTTTTTCTCGGGAGAATTTATACCTGGACCAAAAACTATGATAGTGCCCGTATTTGTTTTGAGGAAGTGTTGAAACAAAGTCCGGGTTATGAAGATGCCTGTATAGCATATGCCGATATGACCTACTGGAATGATGAGTACAAAAAATCGTTAGCCGTATCTGAAGAAGGACTCACATATCACCCTAAATCTGAAGCACTATTATTAAGGAAAGCAAGGGCATTGAATATCATGCGAAGGTTCCAGGAAGCAGACAAAGCCGTTCAGGAACTGGTAAAGCTTAATAAGAATAATACGGAAGCACGTGCATTGGCCAATCGTATCAGGGAGAATGCAACAAAAAATAAAATTGGTGTTAGCTACGACTTTGTAACGTTTGATAAACAATTTGCTGACCCATGGCACCTGGTGAGTGTAGATTATGGTCGTACAACCGGTATCGGCTCAATTACAGGAAGGATTACTTATGCCAACCGATTTAAAACAGATGGTTACCAGTACGAGTTGGAAGCATACCCACGTATATCCAATACATTTTATAGTTATGTAGGGTTGGGATATTCAGATCAGGTAGGTGTTTTTCCACGCTGGAGAGGCGGTTTCTCACTCTATGCCAATCTTCCCAAAAGCTATGAAGCAGAGCTAGGCGTTCGTTACCTGAAATTTTCAGGCGATCCAACATGGGTGTACACCGGTTATATCGGGAAATATTATAAAAGCTGGCTTTTTGGAGCCAGAACTTATATTACACCCAGTACATTTACCAGTACAGTATCATCTTCCTATAACATATCTGCACGTTATTATTATGCCAGTGCAGATGATATGTTAGGTTTTAATGTAGGTTATGGTATTTCTCCTGATGACAGATTTAATGCTATCCAGATCAACGGAAATACAAAACTTATCTCTTACAAGGCCGGCATTATATTCAGAAAAAAAGTAGCACGATTTAATATATTTACCATTGATGGTAGCTGGTTTAACCAGGAATACCTGCCCAAAACCATCGGTAATCAATATCAATTCAGTGTTGCATGGCTCAGAAGATTCTAGGACAAAAATCCAGCCGCGTTAAATTATCCTGGAGAGGATTCCTGGCCCTTGCACTATTTCTATTCCCTTTCTGGATGCTGCTTGCATGGTATTTTTCACCCAACAAAAAACTGCTGATTGCTATTATTGACAAAACAGTAATAGATCATCCCGCACAGGAGCATCTTTCACTACATTGGGTATTGAACCAGGAGAAGTTCACCAAAAACAAAACCGATCGTTACGATCCTGATGTCGATTATTTTGGATTCTTTCCACTCGAAAAAGAACAATACCAACTAAAGGGACTTGAACGTTTTGATTCGACCCAGCTAAACGATCTGAGTAACCGGGCCGATGCAGTATATATAACAGATGCTTACGGAGTGTTCAAGAATGAGTGGTTTAAAGTAGGAAAAGATCAGGATCGTTCGGGTATTGTATATGGAGGAATGAGCAGACAGGATCTTTTTTTACTCCAGAAAATGAAAGAAAAAAAGAAACTCATCATTACTGAGTTCAATTCAATAGGATCGCCAACTGATTCGTCTATCCGGAACCAGTTCCAGCAGATGTTCAATATTACCTGGTCGGGATGGATAGGCAGGTATTTTGAGTCGTTTGATACAACGGTTAATAAAGAATTGCCTGCATGGCTTATTGGCAATTATAAACGTACACACAATAACCAATGGCCATTTAAAAACAGCGGGGTTGCTTTTATTCATGCAGCAAATGATCAGGTAGTGATCCTGGAAAATAAAACCCATTTAAATAATGAGCTGCCATATATCTACACTTTTGCTAAAGGAAAAGAACACTATGGCATGCCTGATAAATTAAAATATTCATTCTGGTTCGATATTATCAGTGTCAATGAAAAGAGCAACGAAGTACTATCTGAATTTGTTATCGATGCCAATACCGATGGGGCACGTGAACTTGCAAAGTATAATATTCCCTCCCGCTTCCCGGCAATTACTGCACATGTAGATAATGACTACCGGTTTTTTTATTTCTCGGCCGATTTTTGCGACAATCCTGTATCACTTACTTCATCCTACTTCAAAGGGGTAGGTTTCTTTAAATGGATGATGTATACACGTGGAGAACCATTAGAAAGAAAAAGTTTTTTCTGGAAATTGTACAGGCCACTGCTTACAACCATTCTGAATGATTATCATGATTTAGAACGGTAGACTTTTAGTAGCTGCCATATTTTTTAACCAGGCTGTCTGGTAATAAACGACCACTGGTTACAAAATCCTGGTTTTTCTTTTTAAACAGGTTGAAAGAAGATTTGAGTGAAAACTTCTTCTCAGGTGCATTTTCAGGCTCAAGGTCCATATTCGGCATAATCTTAAATACGTTGTCGGCATTTAACATATAATCACCACGAACAAAATCAACCAGTTCAGGCTTGGTTTGCTTAAGTGGCACAGCGTGAATATTCCTGAATTTTTTTGCGGTATCTATACCTGTTCCCACCCAAGCATTCATATTGGGTATATTCATGCCATGACTGTATTTTAACCAGGCTGTTAAAGTAGGCGCAATATCGAAATGACTTGAAACAGACGAGAACTTCTCTGCTTTATTGAGTAGCGGTGAATAAATTAAGAGAGGTACATGGTATCGGTCTATTTTAGTGCTCATGGGTATTTCGGGCATACGATGATCGCCGGTAATCAGGAACACGGTATTGGCAAAATCTGGTCTTTGTTTATAAGCATTGATAAATTCCTGGATAGCATAATCGGCATAGAGAATACTTGCATATTGTAAACGGTAATTTCTGTAAGTTTTTTTCTGTTCTTCCGAAAACTTCAGCTCACTCATTCTTCTTTCAAACCGGTTGATGTACACAGCTTCGTTGTTGATCAGGAAGGGGCTATGTGTAGCAACGGTAAGTATGATTTTTATAGAAGGTGATGAAGTGTTTGTATCTGCAAGTGCATACCTGAACAACGAAGCATCATCGTAACCCCAGCTAAAGCCAGAAGATGAAGCAGGAAGTTTCTGGTATCCATTACGAGGAAAAGTTTTCTCATCATTCACCTGATCTATACCAGATTTTTTCAGAAACGTTGACATGTTATCGAAAGAAGCATCGCCGCCATAATAAAATGAGGTTCTATAACCATTTCGTTTGAGCAGGCTGGTGAGAGATATGTGTTTGGGCATCTCATCTCCCAATTCATTAAACCCGGTTGGGCCAAATGGTAAAGAGCCCAATACAGAGGGCAATACACTGAATGTTCTGCCACTCGTACTTAAAAAATTCTCCCAGTAAAGACTTTTCAAGGATAAGGAATCAAGGAATGGGGTAAAACTTCCCAGATAAGCATTTTCGTTACTAAAAGCGCGACCCAAACCTTCCACCAGTACAATTACAATATTCGGGGGCACAGAATCATTTTTAGTGAAAAAAGGCGCCAGCACATTTTTCGTACTGTCTGATATGTGTAAGAATGGATAGTTGTTTTTATCAATCAGTTTGTTTTCATAAATAGCATTGGCAAAAAAATCATCACGGTAAATATCTTCCTCTTCGGGCGAAGGGAAAAAGTGATTATAAGATGCCTTATAAAAGAAATACGACTTGTTTAAAGAAAGATTATTGCTGAATTCATGACCCGGCAGCATGTTACTGGTAACTTTAGTAAGATCGCGGATACCTCCGGTTACAACAATCAATATAAAAAATACAACCAGTCCATCATTGGGCAATAACAGTCGAGGTATTTTAATAAGGGTAAAAACAAATAAACAGGCTGCAATCACCAGCAATGCAATGCTTGTTAAATTCAGTCCTCCTGAAGCACCTATCGTTTGCTGAATATCTGTCCAGGAGTAAATCCAAAGATCAGCACCGAGTGGTACAAGTGATGTTACAAAATATTGCGATAGTGCTACCTGAATCAAGGTCAGCAATGTTCCAAAGACAATAAAACTCACATGTGCCGTTTTCCTGCCAATAAGAAACAAAAGGGTAAATGGAATATAACCCCAGAGTGTGATGAGTGTTGCAAATGCCACATCTTTTGCAAAGCCGTACAAAACAATTTTATCGAGATATTGTGGTTTGCCATGTTCAAAATAATCAATACCCAATTCTATACCACGTGCTACAAACAATAACAACAACAATACCAGCATGTGTGCTATATAATAACGGAACGATTCAAATAATACATCCGGCACTTTTGTGATAACGGGTGCAATCTTTCTTTTGTAAAAAGATGCTTTTTGTACAGGTGCTGTTTCTTCCATTACAGGCTCTGGTATAACAACAACGGGTTCAGGCGTAACAATAACCGGTGTGGTATCGATGAGTACCGGTGCCGACCCGGCAGGTTTTTGCGCAAACCCCTGTCTCGTCATTTCACCCCAGCTTTTTTTCTTTCTGATATAATCAATATATCCTTTAATGGCACTCCATACTACAAAGGGATGAAAATAAAATGGTTCGGTTAAAGCCGTAAGCATTAATATGAAAATATCCGTTCGCCGCTTATACTGGTTGTAGGTAATTACTTCCATTAAAATAGCAAAGGCCGAATAGAGATAACCGAAAGAAATAATAAATAATAGGTAGGAAAAGAAGAAACCCCAATCGAGCAAACCAAATGCAGCAAAAATAAAAAAGCATACAAAGCCAAAAAACTCGATCACCGGCGCACACATTTCAAAGAAAAACCAGTAAGGATAACTCAGCATACCCAACAAACCATATTTGGGATTGAAGAACATCTTTTTGTGAAACTTCAGTGTTTCAATTGTGCCTCTGGTCCATCGGTTTCTCTGGCGACCAAGGATATTAAAAGAGTTGGGTGCTTCAGTCCAGCAAAGCGGATCGGGAATATAAGTTACACGATACTTCTCGCCCCTTTCTTCCATATACCTTCGCATTCTCACAACCAGCTCCATGTCTTCTCCAACCGTTGAGTGATCATATCCACCACATTTGATGGCAATTTCTTTATCAAAGGCACCAAAAGCCCCGGAAATAAGCATTAAACCATTCAGTCTGCTCCAGGCCATTCTGCCAAGTATGAATGCGCGGATATATTCCAGTATCTGCATTCGTGGCAAATAATCGGTAGCCAGTTTTACTTTTACCAGTTTACCATCTTCTATGATACAGGAGTTGGCAATACGAACCACACCACCGGAAGCTATTACCTTCTCTTCTGTTTGCTCGAGAAAAGGTTTTACCATTTTCAGGAGTGCATCCTGTTCAAGAATACAATCCACATCAATACAAACCAGGTATTTGTTGGAGGAAATATTGATGCCCACATTCAGTGCATCTGCTTTGCCGCCATTTACCTTATCAACTACAAGCAGTTTGTGGTATATCGGATTACGACTTTTATAAACACCCCTTACTTCTTTCGTTTTTATTTTATAGTCAACAAAATAATCAATCTTCTCCAAGTCATATGCTGTAATCATTTTTTGCAGACAGTCGTCTTTACTTCCGTCGTTGATTACAATTAATTCGAGGTTTACATAATAGATCGACAATAAGGATCTGATATTTTCTACGATGGTCATGCCCTCATTATAAGCGGGCGCAAGAATAGTTACAGAAGGCGCATGAACAGAAGAAGCAAGAATACGATAATCGGTAAAACTGTTTTTGTGAACATATTTACGTGTTTCGCCAATAGAAAAAATGGCGATTGCGATATAAGATAATAAGAGTAAAGTGGAATAAATAAATATTCCGTAGGTGAGAATGTCAAAAATAATATCAATAACTAAGTTCCAGTTCATTTTACAGTTTTAACATGCCTGAGAATCCTTTCAAAAGGTTCGGGTTCCTGTGCTGCTCTTTTTTCGAGTATGGCTAATCCGTTTGTACAGTTATTGGCTAATACTACGGCTGCTTTCAGTTTAATGATATTATCGGGGGCATCCAATAATTTTTCGAGAAAAACTTCCTGTTCATCTGTGGCAATAGATGCGAGGCTGTTTAAAATGTGTACCTGGTTGTCGAAGTTTTCTTTTGAAAAATAACCGGTTAGTATAAATGGGGTTTGTTCATCGGCCAGTACAATGAGTGTTTTAATGGCCCTTGTGCGAACCGCATCCGAAGGGTGAACAAGACAATTCATAATGGCATCTTTCACTGCATATTGCTGATACTCTCCGGCAAGCCGTAATGCAAATACAACAACGGTATCATTTTCTGATTCAAGCCATCCTGGTATACGATCAGAAAGGTCTTCTTTTTTACCAAATAACCTTAATTGCTCCAGCAGTTTAATCTGTTGCCAGAGTGTGAGTGGGTAGGAAATCACATCAAGAAAACGTAGCCCCTTAAACCCGGTCATATAAATAATGGCAATCTGTGCCTCTGAACGTACAAATTCATTTTTACTGTTGGTTTCACGATAAATTTTTGTGAGCAGGTTTTTCTGATCCATCAGGTATAGTTCCTGAATACCCCTGGCCTGCAGGTACCATTTCCGTTTATTACGCATTTTTTCCAGCGAATCTTCACGAAGTCCAAGCTGGTTATACAAGGCAACAATATTTTCGGCAACAAGACCTGAAAAATTCTTTTTACACTTGGTGAGTTCATCAATGGCTACCTGTCGTGCCTTGGGATCATCAAGCAGCCGGTAAAATTTTTTGGGAACTTCTATTCCTTCAACAGATTCTTCGAGGATAATATGACTGATCCATACTTCAATATTATTCCTGATACGCTCGGTGTAGAAATACAATCTTTTTTTGGCAAGTAACTGGGCATAGATGAGTATTACAATCAGTAAAATACAGACACCCATGATCTGCACACCTATTAAAAGATTTTCAGGACTCATAAAAGTCAGAAAATCTTTCCCGATAGTGCTATCCAGAAATTGACCGGCGAACATTTGTTGTAAAATGACTGTCATGAAACAAACCCCAGAACTTTAAAACAGTAAAATACGTTAATCCGGTAAAAGGAAAGAAAAAACCCATAAATATCTGCGCAACTGCTTCTTGTGAACTTGTTTCTGATACCCTTACTCCCGGTCTTTCATTTTTCAGAAGTAAATCCTTCTAAGTATGTTTGCAGTATTCTTTATTTAAAACAGTTGTCATGAGTTTCCGGAATTTTAAAATGGTCGACTATGTAGTATTTGGTCGTGGTGCATTTAACCAGTTGGATGAAATACTTGCACCCAGAAGAAAAGGCGATGCGCCCATGATTTTTCTGGTAGATCATTTTTTTGAAGGAAAGCCTTTGACAGAAAGGGTTCCGCTTCGTGGAAAGGATCAGGTTATTTTTGCAGATGTAACCTATGAACCCAAAACAACGCAGGTAGATGCGCTGGCCAACAGCCTGAAAGAACAATTCGGAACGGTAAGTGGCATTATTGGTATTGGCGGCGGATCAACCATGGACCTGGCCAAAGCGGTGTCGCTGATGATGAATAACCCGGGCTCATCGGCCGATTATCAGGGGTGGGATCTGGTGAAATTTCCAGGTGTATATAAAGCCGGTATCCCAACACTCAGCGGAACAGGTGCCGAAGTAAGCAGAACAACGGTATTAACCGGTCCAACCCGTAAACTGGGTATGAACAGTGATTTTACACCGTTTGATCAGATTGTGCTGGACCCCGAACTAACCAAAGATGCACCGGTAAACCAGCGTTTTTATACGGGTATGGATTGTTATATACATTGTATTGAAAGCCTCGAAGGCACTTATCTCAATGAGTTCAGTAAAAGTTATGGTGAAAAGGCTTTGCAATTGTGCCAGAAAGTATTTGTAGACAAGGATCAGTGGGATGACGAGAGCGATGACCAGTTGATGATGGCATCTTATGCAGGTGGTATGAGTATAGCCTATTCGCAGGTGGGTGTGGCACATGCCGTAAGTTATGGTCTGAGTTACCTGCTGGGAACCAAACATGGCATCGGTAACTGTATTGTGATGAACCACCTGGAAGAATATTACCCTGCAGGTGTAAAAGAATTCAAATACATGGTAGAAAAAAATAACATCGAAATTCCTGCAGGTATTTGTAAAGGACTTACCGATGAACAGTTTGATACCATGATCAATGTATCACTCGGTATGAAACCGCTCTGGGAAAATGCACTGGGTAAAGACTGGGAAAAAATCATGACAAGAGAAAAATTGAGAAAACTATACGAAAAACTGTAAATCATCTTACAAAAAAATACAGGTCATTTGCATGAACCTTAAACCTGTACAGCATTAATTTACGGGTTGGTATTAACTACATGAAAAAAGCAGTTGCATTCATATTATTACTCATTAGCCTTACGGCAGTATTTACACCCTGTTGTGGATCTGATGATTGTAATGAAATAACAATGGCTGCCAATGAACAGCATGAAAATGAACAAGAAGAGAACTGCTCACCATTTGTTACATGTGGATACTGTTCAGGGTTTACACAACTTACCATCGTACAGGAAATACCGGTAGTACCGCCGGTTATGATTGCACATTATTCAAAGGATACAGACTGGCTTTCCTCTGCTTATACTGACCAGTTGTTACAGCCTCCGAAGCCTGTTTAAATTTTTTAGACAGCGTTCCCATTTTTTATTCATTTCAAAAGAACTATGAAACATATACTTTCATTGTGTATGGTATTACTTGTATTTACAGGTGTACATGCACAACACAGCATTAAGTTATTGGTTAAAGACAAACATGAAAAAACCCCATTGGCGGGTGCTACAGCTACGATTCCTGTATTGAAGAAAACCATGGTATCAGACAGTTTGGGTAGGGTAGTATTCAGTAATATTCTGGAAGGAAACTATGTTATTAAATTATCTTATGTAGGTATGGAAGAAATGGAAACATCCATCAGCGTACCGCAGGTAGATGAAACAATATTGTTTCTGGAAGAGGCCGAAGAGCATGAGGAGGAAGTAATAGTAACCGCCACCAGGATAAGCAGAACCATCAGCGATATACCTACCAGGGTAGAAACCATATCGGGAGAAGAGCTTACTGAAAAAGGCAATATGAAACCGGGTGATATAAGGATGTTGCTGAATGAGAGCACGGGTATCCAGACACAACAAACATCGGCCACATCGTATAATTCGAGCATTCGTATCCAGGGACTCGATGGAAGATACACACAGGTGCTGAGAGACGGTTTCCCGCTCTACGCCGGCTTTTCAGGCGGATTGAGTTTAATGCAGGTGGCTCCACTCGATTTAAGACAGATAGAAGTGATTAAAGGTTCAGCCTCCACCTTATATGGCGCAGGTGCTATTGCCGGTCTTGTGAATCTGGTATCTAAAACACCCGGTGAAAAAAGGGAGATAAGTTTTATGGCCAATGGAACAACGGCGGGCGGACTTGACCTGAGTGGTTTTTATAGCCAGCGTTTTTCAAAAACAGGTAT
>DPWF01000040.1 GCA_003526435.1 Chitinophagaceae bacterium
TTACGCCTTCGGCTGTACAGGCTTCTCCTAAACTTTTGGCATAGGCTGCAGCATGTTTACTATAATGTATTTCCATGGTGAGCGCATCAATAGATGGCTCCAGCGCATTGTACATATAGGGTAGTGCCTGTTGCTGAAATTCATTGGTTGCTGTAACGCCTGCGCGCAAAACGGATGGCAGTGTTGCAGCCAACCCTATAGCCAAACCTGCTTTGCCTGATGTTTTGACAAAATTGCGACGTGATGATTGATGGCTCATGCAAAAAAATTAAATGGTGAATAAACCTTTTTTCCCTGCCTCTTGGTTCTTTATGCTTGTTTCTTTCTAAAATTATTCCAAATCTGGCGGAACCTTGTAAAAGTTCTGTAATAAAATTCCTGGTTGAAAAGCTGAGAATCGTGCATGGCTTTAAAAGTAAGAAATGCGCCGATGGGTATCAGTATCAATGTCGATAACCACATGCCTTCCATCGGTGATGCCTGACCCGAACGCACAAATTTTTCACCAAATGTGTTAAACAGGTGAAATAATACGAAGAAGATGATGGCAAATACCAATGGTGTTCCCAGCCCACCTTTCCTGATAATAGAACCCAGTGGGGCGCCAATCAGGAACAACACAATACAGGCAACAGAAAGGGTGAATTTCCGGTGCCATTCAATTTCATGATATCGCAGCGATTTATATTTCTCTTCGTAATCGGAAGCAAGAAATCCCATATTGCCCTTGATACTGGTAATTTGTCCAAATGTGCCGTCAATAATACTTTCCCTTAGAGAATCTGGTAACAAGGCATCAAAAGTTTTGGCTGTTTTGATGGATGCGGTATCTGTTTTAATCCATCCTGTATCATTTGCATAACGGGCAAAACGCACATAAGGTGTTATTTCGGAACGTGCTTTTCGAGTGTAAAATGTATCAATATGTTCCAGTGAATCAATCGCTGAATTCAGTTGTCGAAGGGTCAACATCTTTGGATCATAAAAAGCACTGTCGCCGGTTTTGGTCATCTGGAAACTTTTCAGGTCGAATACTTTTTTATACTCCTTAAAACCTAACCGTATAAATTCGGTATTGGTAGTGCCTCTTGGACCTCTTTCTTCAAAGCGCCAACCATTTTTAAGAATAAATTCCAGAAATTTTTTATCGGGTGTAATGCGCATAATACCCGATTGAGCCATGAGCATATTGTCCTGCAGACCATAATTTTTTTCAAATAGAACGATATCGTGTATTACACTGTCGTTCTTTTCTTTTTTGCCTAACTTAATTACATAGCCATCAAGTTTATCATAAAAAACACCTTCCTTGATGTCAATCGCCGGTTTGGAAACAATGATATCATATTTCAATGAAGCCAACTTTAGTTGTGTAACCGGAATGATATTATTGGAGAATAAAAAAGCCAACCCACTCAGAAAAACGGTGATGATGAATAAGGGTCGCATAAATCGTAATAATGGAATACCCGAAGCCTTGATGGCCACCAGTTCAAAACTTTCACCCAGGTTGCCAAAAGTCATGATAGATGAAAACAGCGAAGCAAGCGGTAAAGCCATCGGAACCCAGAACAACATTACAAGTCCCACGAGTTTCATCACCGTAAAAAAATCCAGTCCTTTTCCAACCAGGTCATCAATATACAACCAGAAAAACTGCATGGTAAGTACAAATAATGAAATGGCAAAAGCAGCCAGAAAAGGGCCGATAAAAGAACGGATGATGAGTATGTCTAGTTTTTTGAGCATTGAATAGCGTGAATGGTGAATCGTGAATGGTCAAATGACAAAGTGAAACTCATGGTTGAATATATTGCTATTCACCATTCACGATTCACCATTCACGTTTCCCTACCTTTATTACATGTTACCCACAAAACTAACACTTTCAGCAGAGGAAAGATTACTGATGATGGATACCCGCTTTATTTTAACAAAGAACGGGCTACTGAAAAAAGTGGAGTTATTGCTTGGTGAACTGAGTGAAAGGATCAGGCAAAGAGTTGTTGAACTTAGGTTGAACGACTCATCGCTGTTTGTACTCAGTCCGAAAATAGCCAGGGGCGAGCAATACCAAAGCCTGCCCTGGGTGATGCTCGATTATCCCCGCGTTTTTACCAGAACAGATAGTTGTGCCATCCGTTGTTTTTTCTGGTGGGGCAACTATTGGACCATCACATTACAGTTGGCCGGTGTTTATCTTGATCAATACAAGCAATCGGTTGAAGCATTTGTACAGGAACATTTAACGGAGAATGACTGGTATTTATCTGTTGGAGAAGACCAATGGCAACATCAACTGGAGCCAACAACCTATGTAGCAGCAGCTTCCGTTGATAAAACATATTGGTTGCGAGACCGGCCCTTTCTAAAACTGGTAAAAAAAATCCCACTGGAACAGTGGGATGATTTATTTCCATTGCTGGAAAATAATATTGTTTCATTGCTGTTGATCCTAAAATCAAATCAGGCGCCCAGTCTGTGAAATAATTCCTTCACCTGGTACTCCCATAACTGACTCTGGTCTTTGATTTCATTTTTCTCTGCATAATCCTTGATCACTAAAATGGTCTGATTGGATATTTCGGTTTTCTCAATGCGAAACTCGAAATATTCATTCTTTTCAGTGTGCAACCAATGAAAGCGGATAAATTTATCCTGTTCCTGGTCGAGGATAGACGCCTTATCTGGCGTGCCGCCATTCCATGAAAAACTATATACACCTTCCCATTCATCAACCTTATCTGCAAACCATTCCTGGAGACCTGCGGGTGTGGCAAGAAACTCAAAAAGAATGGCTGGGGAACATCTCACTGGAAACTCTAACGTAAATAACTGCTTTTTACTCATTACTATCTTTTAACTACCGTCAATCGTAAGGCTGCAATAATATTAAATAATCTATACCCTCCAAATGTTTTTTTAATGAAGGATACAGTTTTAGGGCAGGTATTTTTCGGCAAAGGATTTGATAGAGTATAAGTGATTGTTTTTCAATAGGTTGTATCAAATGTTTTTTTTGATGGAATATGAAAAATGCTTAAATTGCTGTAAAGACAGGAACAGACGCCAGCACAGGAGAGATTAGCCTTCATCTCAGTTACATCAAACAACCCTAACATACAACCAAAACTGTTTCCACATGAGTATGCGTCAACTCAAAATCACGAAATCGATCACGAACCGTGAATCGCAGAGTCTGGAGAAATACCTGCAGGAAATTGGTAAAGTGGATCTTATTAGTCCGGAAGAAGAAGTGCAACTAGCCATGCGAATTCGCCAGGGAGACCAGCGTTCATTGGATCGTCTGGTAAAATCGAACCTTCGCTTTGTGGTTTCTGTGGCCAAACAATACCAGAACCAGGGATTAACATTACCCGATCTCATAAATGAAGGAAACCTGGGGTTGATAAAAGCGGCATTGCGTTTCGATGAAACAAGGGGTTTTAAATTTATTTCATATGCCGTATGGTGGATCAGGCAAAGTATTTTACAGGCTTTGGCCGAACAGAGCCGTATTGTAAGGCTTCCATTAAATAAAGTAGGACTTACCAACCGTATCAGCAAAGCCTACCAGTTACTTGAGCAGGAATTTGAACGTGAGCCAACAGCACAGGAACTGGCCGATTTGCTGGAACTGAGCATAGAAGAAGTATCTGCCACCATGAGTGTAGGTTTTCGGCATGTGAGCATGGACACGCCTTTGTCGGATGGAGAAGACGGCACCCTGATGGATGTAATGGAAAATCCCAACGCCGAAAAAACAGACGAAAACCTCGTGCACTATGAATCATTAAGGCTGGAAATAGAAAGAAGCCTGAAAACATTAACAGAAAGGCAAAAAGATGTGCTTTGTTATTTCTTTGGAATCGGGGTAGATAACCCGCTGAGCCTGGAAGATATAGGTGAACGTTTTAACCTTACCCGCGAAAGGGTTCGGCAGATCAAGGACAAGGCTATTACCAAACTGAGAAGTACCAGCAGGTGTAAACACCTGAAAGTGTACCTCGGATAAACAAATCCGTACTATATTTGCAACGCCTAAAGTGAACCTCAGATTGGTTCACTTTTTTATTGGTGAATGACCCGAAATAGTGAATTATGTTTCAGAATCTCTCGGAAAAATTAGAATCAGCGTTTAAAAACCTCAAAGGTGAGTCGCGTATTAATGACCTCAATATTGCGAATACAGTAAAAGATATCCGTCGTGCACTGATTGATGCCGATGTAAACTTTAAAATAGCCAAAGAATTTACCGACAAGGTAAAAGACAAAGCAGTTGGTGAGAAAGTAATCAATGCCATCAGTCCAGGACAACTCATGGTAAAAATTGTGCAGGATGAGTTGACGGAGTTGATGGGAGGAACAGAAGCTGCTTTCAATATTACAGGTAATCCTGCGGTGATTCTGATTGCCGGTTTACAGGGTAGTGGTAAAACAACTTTTACTGGAAAACTGGCCAATTATCTCAAAAGCCAAAAAGGAAAATCTCCTTTATTGGTTGCGGCAGATATTTACCGGCCTGCGGCGATTGATCAGTTAACGGTATTGGCAGAACAGGTAGGTGTAGATATTTACAGTGAACGTGAGAATAAAGATGCTGTTGCCATTGCATTGAATGCCATCAAAGAAGCCAAGGCATAGAATAAAAATGTAGTCATCATCGATACTGCGGGTCGTTTGGCCATTGATGAGGCGATGATGAAAGAAGTGGCCGATATTAAAGCTGCAGTGAATCCTACAGAAATATTGTTTGTGGTGGATTCAATGACGGGTCAGGATGCTGTAAATACAGCCAAAGCCTTCAATGATCGGCTTGATTTTTCCGGTGTGGTATTAACCAAACTGGATGGTGATACAAGAGGTGGTGCTGCCTTATCTATTAAATACACGGTTAATAAACCCATCAAATTTGTCAGCAGTGGGGAAAAGCTTGATACGCTTGATGTTTTCTATCCGGAAAGGATGGCGCAGCGTATCCTGGGTATGGGAGATATTACCACGCTCGTAGAAAAAGCACAGGCCCAGTATGATGAGGTGCAGGCAAAAAAGCTGGAGAAAAAAATTCGGAAGAATCAATTTGATTTTCAGGATTTTCTCGATCAGTTACAGCAGATCAAAAAAATGGGTAACCTGAAAGACCTGATGGGTATGATACCGGGTGTAGGGAAAGCCATTAAGGATGTAGACATCAATGATGATGCATTTAAAGGTATTGAAGCCATGATCAGTTCTATGACTCCATATGAGAGAGCCAATCCTGATAGTCTTACACCCAGCCGGAAACAACGAATTGCAAAAGGAAGTGGAAAAGATATTGCGGAGATCAATGCTTTTATGAAGCAGTTTGAACAGATGAAGCAGATGATGAAGATGATGAACAATATGCCTATGGGAGGAAGACTTCCGGGTATGCGCCGATAAAATTGTACGGCCCGTACAACATTGTTCATTTAACTGGTGTCATAACCTGACATAAGATTTGTATGCGGCTACTGGTTTTTATATCCCTTTTATTGATCAGCTTATTCAGCCATTACCGTGTAAATGGGCAAAGCGCCATATTGGTATCATCCGACGGAAAATTCTATGATTTTGATATTGTAAATGGAGCCTGTACCACCAAAGAAAAGACCAATTTCTGTAACCTTACTACTACGGGGTTTTCGATAGCGCAATACAAGAATAAAGTCTATTATAGCAATGCCGGAGGCGTTTTGTATGAAACGGATATCCAAAATCCGGCTCTTTGCAGATCTATGGGCATTGTAGCACCCGGAAATGCAATGACCTCCGATAAAAACGGCACTTTGTATTGGGTAACAGGAAATGTATTGTACCGTCTTCCCAATGGATGGGCCAACGCTGAAGTACTTGGAACACTCCCTTTTACATCTGCGGGTGATCTTATTTTTTTTGGTGACAAATTATTGCTCGCGGCTAACCCCAATATGTCAAACCCGAATTTTAGCCTGGTAGAAGTAAACATTGCTTCTCCAGCCAATAGTCAGGTATATATGGAAACACCAGGATATGCTTTCTGGGGTATCATGAATATATCAACCGGGTGTAATGAAAATAAAGTGTATGCCATCTCCAATAGTTTAACAGGTGCAGGAAGAGATATAGTTGAAATAGACATTGTAAATAAAAAAGTACTTGGCATATTCTGTAGTGTAGGTTTTCAGGTGTACGATGCCGCAAGTGTTACAGAAACCGGTGAGTTAAAAGGTATCAATATCAATAATATCAGCATCAAACCACAATGCGCCAATGCAGGCTTGGGTGAAGTGTCAGTTGCTGCCACCAGTGCAACAGGATCGGCCAAACTGTTCTTTTCCTACAACAATAATCCTGCAACAGAAACGGCCGTATTTTCCAATCTTCCCACAGGTAATTATCCGATAAAAGTCACGAGTTCTGAGGGCTGTTCAAAAGATACTTTTGCCATAGTGCCTTATATAGACAGGATTCAGGTAAGTATGGCAACATTGCCTGATACCTGTGGTGCGCTTCGGGGTTCGGTAACCATCAATAGCATCAGTAATCACGCCGGTATGCGTTTTTCTGTTGAAAATGCAGCTTATGTGGCGGGTAACATATTTAATAACTTAAGTGCCGGTATCAAATCATTAAAGGTAATAGAGACCAATGGCTGTGTACTCGACACCAGTTTTGTAATAGGTGCTTTTCAACCACCCATGCCTGTTACTTCTCTGAATATTACCAGTGCCAATTGCTCAAATGCAGATGGATCAATTACGATTAATTATGCAGGAGGCGCCAATATTCAGGGAGCCAGAATTAATGGTGGTGCGGTGCAAAGTTCCAATCAGTTTAACAACCTCTTGGCGGGCACATATCAGTTACAGATTATTACGGCAAGTTGTATTTATGATACAACAGTAACGGTTCCGCTTCAAACTACAGTTCCGCCTGTGGTTTCTTATCTGGGTAGTTCTCCCGACTGTGGCGGAAAATCAAATGGGTCACTGCAAATCAATCTCACAGGAACAGTTGCGCCCTATACGTATAGTTTTAATAATTCACCTTATACCAATACAACCAGTTACCAGAACCTTGCAGCAGGTAATTCTCCTGTTGCAGTAAAAGATGCAC
>DPWF01000111.1 GCA_003526435.1 Chitinophagaceae bacterium
AAACGAATGGCCCTCATCATACGCAATGGGTCATCACTGAAAGTCTGTGAAGGCTCTAATGGTGTTACGATGATTTTATCATTCAATGCCTGCCTGCCATTAAAGGGGTCAACCAATGCTCCATAATCAGCAATATTCAGACTAATGGCCATTGCATTGATGGTAAAATCGCGTCGGTTCTGATCATCTTCAATAGTGCCGGGTAATACATCTGGTTTGCGGCTGTTATCGGTATAACTCTCTTTCCTGGCTCCTACAAATTCTATCTCCAGGTCATCAATTTTTATTTGTGCCGTACCAAATGTTTTAAAAAAAGAAACATGTGGTTTGGGCTTAAAATATCCGGCTACGGCATGTGCCAGGGCAATACCATCGCCTATACAAACAATATCAATATCTTTTGTGGCACGGCCTATCAGTTTATCGCGCACAAAACCACCAATGAGGTAACAGGGCATGTTGAGTGTTGCCGCTGCTTTGGCAACGGTTTCAAAAATATAGGCCTCCTTATCGGTACAAACAATATCCATGTGCTGCAAATGTAATTCCTTTCCTGTTTTAAGTTATAGGAAGCGTTTTGAGTAATTGTTCGACACGAATTTGTCTGGCACAATTAAAATGCTCCTGTGGACATTGTGCATGTCCATGAAGACCACAGGGTCTGCAGTTTAATGCAACAGGCGTTTCTACTATAAACGACTGTTCCGAAAGCGGGCCATACCCAAATGATGGTACGGTGGAGCAATAAACGGCTGTTACCGGCGCATTTACAGCAGATGCAAAATGCATGGGCGCAGAATCATTCACGTAATTCATCGCTGCATTTTTCATCAACGCAGCCGATGCCAAAAAAGAAAGTTCACCAGCAAGATTGACCACTTCCCGATCGCATTGATTTTTTATAGACATGCATAGCGACTTGTCGCCGGGTGCTCCTAATAAATAGATGCTGTATACTGCCGGTAACTGCCCGATCAGTTCTATCCAGCGTTCTGCGGGATATTGCTTGGTAAACCAAACAGAAGCCGGCGCAATACAGATATATGGTTGGGTTCGATACGCAGCCACACGTTCATCGTCTGATTTTGAAGGATACAACCTGGGTTTTGCAGCCTGTGCATCAGTCATAGAGCGAATCAATGCATGGTTTCTTTGTATTTCATGCACCGCATCTCCTTCTCCTGAAAAATCATGTTTTATTACTTGCGTAAACAAAAAACTCAGAGGGTTCTTATCAAAACCTATTGTCTTTTTTGCACCGGAAAAAGCAGTTAAAAAACCGGTGGCCATATAACGCTGCACATTTACAACAATATCATACTTCTGTTTACGAATACTGAAAAGCAATTGCAGTAAATGTTTATACTTATTTTTTCTTTTATCCCAGATATGAATGGTTTGAAGAAAAGGATGCTCAATAAATAAACTTTCATTGCCTTTTCTTACTGCAATATCAATGATGGCATCGGGAAAATGCTGGTGTAATTTTTCCAATAAACCTGTTGCGAGTACAACATCACCAATAAAAGCAGTTTGAATAACCAGGATACGCTGCATGTAACAAAACTACTATAAAGCTTTCTTTCAGAAATAAGACTATTCATATTCCAGCTCATTGCTGAAAAATTCCCAGTCGAAGAGTAAAAAACTACCCGAAAGACGCTTGAGTATATTTTTTCTGTTGCGTGACGAAAGTGTATGTCTTTCAGGCTTATTGGAGCTGATGGCATGACGATCCAGTCCCAGGTTCAGGATGGCCTTTAAAAAGGGCTGCATTTTGTCGTTTGGTACATCCAGGATTACGCGTGCCATTGCGGTTGTTTTCTTACTTTAAGATTGCATTTTATTACAAGAAATACAACTTAAAGTTCAACAAAATTCCTGCCACTATGTAGCATATTCTGCCTAATATGCTCAGGTACAGAGAATTAACATAAAAATCGATTTTCGCACAGGGTTATGCACAATTATGGGCGTATGATGGTCAAAACACCAATTTTATCCCATTTGATCACTGATGAGGGTTTATAGTAGTTTTCATCGGCCTGTCTGTACCTCACTACATAATCTACACCTTCCCTGATAAGGGGGTCAATATCCTGGAACGACCGGGGTGCGGGGTAACCCGAAATATTGGCAGAAGTACTTACCAAAGGCTTTCTAAACCTTTTGATGAGGTGTTTACAAAAACTATCTGTTGTAATACGAATACCTGCTGACCCATCTTCACCCAGCAAAGCATCGGCCAGACCGATGGCTCCGTCATAGATAACTGTGATAGGCCCTGATACTCCTTTTACATAATCAAAAACCTGCAAATCGGGTTGTGTTACGTATTGAAGAATATCTCTTTCATCGGCCACCAATACTATCATGGCTTTATGAGCAGGTCGTTGTTTGAGCTGAAATATTTTTTCAACTGCTTCGGGGTTAGTGGCATCACAACCTATTCCCCAGATGGTATCGGTAGGATAGAGAATCAGACCACCTTTTTCAAGCGTTTCCAGGCAGGCATCAATATCGTTCTGAAATGGAAGCATCGCATCTGCAATGTACAAATTGTAGCTAATATGCTGCCGATCATACAACCTTTGCCATGAACATGTATGTTTGCAAAAATTTTATGGTTATGGAATTGAAAACATTGATTGAAGAAGCCTGGTTGAACAGAGAACTCTTACAAGCCAGTAAACATAGTGATGCTGTTAGAGCAGTAATTGAAGAGGTAGACAAAGGTCGTCTGCGCGTAGCTTCTCCTGAAGATGGCAAATGGGTAGTGCATGAATGGGTAAAACAGGCCATCCTCATGTATTTTGGTATCCAGCAAATGCAGACCTGGAACCTCCCTCCTTTTGAGTTTTATGATAAAATGTTACTGAAATCGAATTATAAAGAACTGGGTGTAAGAGCTGTACCACATGCAGTTGCCCGTTATGGTGCATACATAGCAAAAAATGTGGTACTTATGCCTAGTTATGTAAATATTGGTGCCTATGTAGATGAAGGCACCATGGTTGATACATGGGCAACTGTAGGAAGCTGCGCACAAATTGGTAAAGCTGTTCACCTGAGTGGTGGCGTAGGTATTGGTGGTGTACTTGAACCCCTGCAGGCCAGTCCTGTAATTATTGAAGATGGTTGCTTTATTGGCAGCAGGTGTATTGTAGTGGAGGGTGTGGTGGTTGAAAAAGAAGCTGTATTGGGCGCTAATGTGGTATTAACACAATCTACCAAAATCATCGATGTAAGTGGTGATGTGCCTGTTGAATACAAGGGCCGTGTACCAGCAAGAAGCGTGGTAATACCAGGCAGTTACACCAAGAAATTCAATGCAGGTGAATATCAGGTAAGTTGTGCCCTTATTATTGGTCAGCGCAAAGCCAGTACCGATCTCAAAACCAGCTTGAATGATGCATTGAGAGATTTCAATGTGAGTGTGTAGGAGAACGGTCCATAGTTAATGGCCCATAGACTATGAACCATTAACTATGGACCATTAACTATCAACAGTGAACAACCAGATCCAAAAAATCAGTCTGCTTGGTTTTCTCATTACCATTGGTGGTGCCATTTTCTTTTCTACCAAGGCCATATTTGTAAAACT
>DPWF01000173.1:0-5204 GCA_003526435.1 Chitinophagaceae bacterium
CATTTCTTCATATGGCATTTCATCGTAATAACGCAGGTTGAAAACAACCCGCTGTTTTTCCGGCAACTGCTGAATGGCCAACTGTAATTTCCATTCCAACTGGTTACCATCAAAATTACTGTCTGCTTTTACTTTATTGGCCAATCCTTCCCCAACTTCATCCATACTTACCGACGACCGGCGTTTTTGCTGTTCAATAAAACTCAGGCATTCGTTGGTGGCTATCCGGTACATCCAGGTATATAAACGACTGTCTTCCCTGAAATTTTCCAGTCCCTTCCACACTTTGATAAACATATTCTGCAGCACATCATTTGCATCATCATGATCTACCACCAGTCTACGAATATGCCAGTATAGTTTCTCCTGGTACTTTTTAATGATCGCGGTGAAACCCTGTTCTTTTGTAGCAGGCTGGCGGAACTGATTCAATAATACCTGGTCGTCTAAATGCATGCAGGGTTATTTTACTCGAATATAATGGCCAATGGGTGTTAGACCAAACCTTATACAAAAGGTTTAATACGCATAACGAACATTTGTTTAAACAATTGATAATTTTCATTAGTATAAATTGAATGATCCGTTAGTATAATCGGGCAGAAATTGGTAAATTGTCAACGAAACCCATGCCTTCCAATCATTATATCAACCAGTTCAGGCGAAATGTAACCGACAAATACACCATTTACAACAGCCTGTTTGCAGCATTACCTTTTTCAGGTATTGCCAATGTTGGCGCGTTGTTACCTATTCTCTCTCAGTCGTGCCAGGATGAATACCAGGCCGGTAAAAATCCTGTTCAGATCATCAACGATTTTTTTCAGCAGCACACAGAAGTACGCAGTGAAAAAGAGAAGCTTGATCGTCTTTTCAAATTTGTACAATACATAGAAAGACAGGTTGTACTATTTGATGCCATCGAAGATGCTGCATTCGATTCGGTTAACAATATACAGGGGCCCGGCAGCCTTAAAGCATTATACAATGAAGCCGTATTTGCAGGTAAAATACAGGCACTGAAAAACAAACTCAAAAAATTCAGGGTACGGGTAGTGCTTACAGCTCACCCAACACAGTTCTACCCGGGTAGTGTACTCGGCATTATACATGATATGAGTGAGTCGATCGCCAAAAATGATTTTCATACGATTAATGAGTACATACAACAGTTAGGTATCACACCTTTCTTCAACAAAAAACAACCCACCCCTTACGATGAAGCATTGAACCTGATGTGGTACCTGGAGAATATTCTTTATCATTCCATTGGCAATATTTATAACAGCATTGAACGAGATATATTCGAACATGTCTTCGATAATGATAATCCCTTTATTGAATTGGGGTTTTGGCCGGGTGGCGACAGAGATGGCAACCCATTTGTAAATGCCGCAACAACCATTAAAGTAGCCGAGGCCCTGAGAAGTGCCATTACTGTTTGCTATTACCGCGATATACGTAAACTAAAACGCAGACTGAGTTTTTCGGGTGTAGATACGTTGATTCATGAACTGGAAGAAATACTCTATGAAAATGTATTCCGTCCAACTGAACAAAATAAAGTTCAGTTGACTGATCTGTTAACAAGATTGGAACAGATACGCGATCTGGTGATAGAAAAACACCATTCCCTGTTTTTACAAAGACTGAACAGCCTCATCCATAAAGTAAAAATTTTCGGTACTCATTTTGCCACCATCGACATCCGGCAAGATAGCCGCATACATTCACAGGTATTACTCCATGTACATGAGACATTAAAACAAAAAACAGGTATTGGTATTTTGCCCGACGATTATCTTTTGTTAGATGAAACGGAAAAGATGAATGTGCTGGCCAAACTAGAGCACAAAATTGATCCGTCTGCATTTGAAACAGGTATCACAAAAGACACACTTGAAAGTATTTATGCCATTCAAACAATACAGAAAAATAATGGTGAAGCTGGTTGTAACAGGTATGTAATCAGTAATTGCCAGAACGGTGTAAATGTGATGGAGGTTTATGCACTGTTCCGTCTTTGCGGATGGCAAGAAGAACAGATGCCGGTTGATATTGTTCCTTTGTTTGAAACCATCGATGATTTACAAGCGGCCGAACAGATCATGGATCGTTTATACCAGCATCCCGTATATGCTCATCACCTCGCAGGCAGAAAAATGCGGCAGACCATCATGCTAGGTTTTAGTGATGGTACAAAAGATGGTGGTTACCTGCAGGCTAACTGGAGCATTTATACGGCTAAAGAAAACCTTACGGCTATTTCGCGCAAATACAATATAAAAGCCCGTTTTTTTGATGGTCGTGGCGGACCACCTTCACGTGGTGGTGGTAAAACCAATAAGTTTTACGCATCAATGGGTAGCAATATTGAAAATGAAGAGATACAGTTAACCATTCAGGGACAAACCATTACTTCCAATTTTGGTACCATACAGTCATCGCAATATAATCTGGAGCAATTGCTGAGTGCCGGCATCAGCAATGAATTGTTTGCCGATACACGTATACAATTATCACAACACGACCGTTTTCTCATGGAAGAACTTGGTCGCATCAGCCATGAAACATACCAGCAGTTTAAGCAGCATCCACTTTTTCTCGCTTATATGCAGTTGTTCAGTCCGCTCAACTATTACAGTAAAAGTAATATTGCCAGCCGGCCCGCCAAAAGAGGGAGTGCGGGTGGTTTACGTTTTGAAGACCTGCGGGCCATTCCCTTTGTTGGTAGCTGGAGCCAGTTAAAACAGAATGTACCGGGTTTTTTCGGGGTAGGTACAGCCTTACAACAGATGAAAGAAAAAGGTTACTGGGAAGATATCAAAGCCATGTTCCGTAATGTATTGTTCTTCCGTACACTTGTAGACAACAGCATGATGAGTATGCTTAAATCATTTTTTCCGCTTACACAATATATCAAAGATGATCCCGAATATGGCCCGGTATGGCAACTCGTAAAAGATGAATTTGACCTCACTGAAAAACTGGTACTTGAACTGGCAGATGCTTCCATTTTAATGGAAGATGATTTACCCGGCCGGGCTTCTATTCAGATGAGAGATAATATTGTACTCCCGCTTCTCACAATTCAGCAATATGCATTACACCAGCTCAGAAAGCCCGTGATCACCGACAGTGAAAAAGAGGTTTACGAAAAACTCATAACAAGAAGTATGTTCGGCATCATCAACGCCGCCCGAAACTCGGCCTGAGATAATATTGAATATTGTGCTAGCTGTCTTTCCATCCCCATAAATGCAGACAGGCATAGGTTCTGTAAGGGCTCCAGGCCGCAGATATTTTGAGCATCCGGGTTTTCATTTTCTTTTTATCGGCAGCACTGATTTTATAGAGTTTACACATGGCCTGCTGAATACCCAGGTCATCTACTGCAAATACATCTTCTCTGCAAAGGCTGAACATCAGCAACATTTCAACGGTCCATTTGCCCACACCTTTTATTTGTGTAAGCAACTCAATAATGTCTTCATTCTCCATCTTCCGGAGTTTTGTATCTGTGATTTTATGATCGATACAGAATTGAGCAACATTCTGCACATATGTTACTTTGGCATTACTCAATCCAATGCCCCTTAATGCCTCAAAGGGTGTATCGAGCACCTGTTGTGGTTTGGGTTCTTTGCCATTATATAACTGGAGGAAGCGATGAAAAATAACTTTTGCCACTTTAGTACTCAATTGCTGGCTCATGATACTGGCCATTAAACGCAAAGGGATATTTTTATGCAGCCTGAGTTCATGCTGCGAATCATTAAGAATGGTTGCAAGTTTGGGGTCCTTACGCAGGTGTTTCATGTATTCCATATAGGGAAGATAGATATTCAGTTTCATTCGGAAAACTTACCTTGCTTTTGATTTTTCGATATGGAACGAGAGTTACAAATAACGGCCGACGGGTCTCATACCCTATCCATCCCATCCATGGAGGTAACCTATCACAGTAAACATGGTGCCATACAGGAAAGCAATCATGTTTTTATAGATGCCGGGTTAAAATATTATACCGGGTTGCATCCCGACCAGACGATACAGATCCTGGAAATAGGATTTGGTACCGGACTCAATTGCCTGCTTACAGCTATATATGCAAGGGAACAAAAGCTGTCTATTCAGTATCACGGCATAGATGCCTTTCCTTTACTGACTGAGGAAGCCCGTTCATTGAACCATGGACAACTGTTGAACAACAACGATTTGTTCCAACAGCTACATGCTTGTTCCTGGAATCAGCTCCATACTGTAGATACCTGCTTTCAATTACACAAACACCACACTTCACTCGAACTTTTTTCAGCAAACGGCTTATTCGATTGTGTTTATTATGATGCATTTGCTCCTTCTGCCCAGCCTGAATTATGGACCTCAACAATCTTCTCCCAATTGTTTTCCATGCTTGGTCCGGGTGGTATTCTGGTTACCTATTGCAGCAAAAGCGATGTTCGTCGCGCCATGCAGGCAGCCGGATTCAGGGTCACCAAAATACAGGGACCACATGGTAAAAGAGAAATGGTAAGAGCTTTTAAAGACGCTTAAATTTCAGTAGCTTTCTGAAAATTAGCAATATGAAATGGTTCTTTGTTTTCTTATGTATGGGTCTTTTTCAAATTACTATGGCGCAAACCGGTGATGAAAAAATCATCCGTGATTTACTGGAGCGGCAAACCCGCGACTGGAACCGTGGCGATATTGATGCTTTCATGCATGGTTACTGGGAAAATGACAGCCTCATGTTTGTTGGAAAAAATGGTGCTACTTATGGTTACCAGAAAACACTAAACAATTATAAAAAAAATTATCCTGATACTGCTACAATGGGAAAACTCAGGTTTAATATTCTCGAGGTACGCAAACTCGCTGCTGATCATTATTTTGTTCTGGGTAAATGGATGCTTACAAGAAGTATTGGTGACCTGAGTGGACATTATACCCTTCTGCTGAGGAAAATAAAGGGTAAGTGGACCATTGTTGCAGATCACAGCAGTTAGGCTTTGTAATATTTCAAGTATTTCACAGACTCATATAAAAACAGTTGTATGGCACTCATTATCATTGGTATCATTGTGTTGATTATTGGTATCGTCCTCAAAAAACAGGAACGTGAAGAAATACGGAAACTGGCCATTGGTGTGCGGATTCTGGCATTCATTATCATCATCGTGGGTTTTCTTACATCCTGTATC
>DPWF01000173.1:5247-8290 GCA_003526435.1 Chitinophagaceae bacterium
CAGATAGGCGTGAAAAACCTGTTTGGTAAAGTATCTGATGATATTCTTACCAGTGGTTTAAATGTGGTGAATCCATTGGTAGATGTAAAAACTGTTGATATTAAAACACAGAACTACACCATGAGTGGAGTACACGATGAAGGAGATAAAGCAGGAGATGATGCAATACGCGTACTTACCGCAGATGGGCTGGAAGTAATCATTGACCTCACCGTATTATACCGCGTTATTGGTCAGGAAGCGCCAAGAATTGTTAAAGAAACAGGACTGGATTATAAAGACAAAATTGTTCGTCCACTAACCCGTACCAAGATTCGGGATAATGCCGTGTATTTTACTGCCATTGAACTGTATTCCAATAAACGTGATCAGTTTCAGAGCCGCATTTTCAAAGGTATTGAAGATGATTTCAGGAAAAGAGGTCTGGTACTGGAGCAGTTACTGGTACGTAACATCACTTTACCCAACAATGTGAAAACATCTATCGAAGAAAAAATAAAAGCAGAGCAGGACGCGCAGAAAATGGAATTCGTTTTGCAGAAAGAGAAACAGGAAGCCGAACGAAAACGCGTAGAGGCCCAGGGTATAGCCGACTATCAGCGCATCATGAGCAGTGGTCTTACCGATAAACAACTACAATACGAACAGATACAAGTATTGAAAGGGTTGGTAACATCACCCAATTCAAAAGTCATTGTCATGGGTAAGGGTAATACGCCGGTGATACTGGATACTAAAGACAATAAAAACGAATAAGTCAGGATGGCTGAACAATAATAGGTGTATAACGAATCATCAGTCTTTTAAAATACAGGTGGCCAAGAAATACACCGATGACTGAAGAGATGATATCGAGATAATCAAATGTTCTCCCGAAAATGGGTATCAGTTGAAGGTATTCATTGATAACTACCAATAACAACCCAAAACAGCAGGTAACATTAAGGTCCATTTCTGTTTCGAGTCTGAAAATGCGTTGAAAAAACCAGCAGGCACCAAAAGGCAGTAAAAAGGATCCGATTAAATTCGGCGCCAATCCAATCAATGGTTTGAAAGCAGGGTCAATAAAAACAAAAGGACGGATCAGGAATTTGATGGACCAGATGAAGAGGGTACCAACAATCATTATTCGCCGGGAAGCTTGTTTCAGGGGCATTATTCATTCAGTTTCAGTTCTGAAAATACACATTTAGTAACATAATTCTGGTGTAAGATGACTTTTTCTGATACGAATAAGACCGTAAAATGTTACTCGTCAAAATCAATGGGTTTACTCCAAATACGGATTACATACCATAGATAAGCAGTAAGACTCAACACAAACGAGCAATAAAACAGGATATTACCTGTACTCAGTTTTTCATGAACGAACGCATAGTCGTACATGATACCAATGGTAGAATTAAGTGCCAGCCACAACAATCCCAATGAAAGTGTATTTACAATACGAAGCAGGTATTTTTTGATGCCGGGTTCCAATAGAAAAGATTGTTGAACAAAATACAAACTGCAGGGCTGATTGTTCTCTAAAATGGCTTTTCTTTTAAGAAATAAAACCGTTATTAGCTGTTTATTAGAGCCATGAGCGATGAGTGAGTAACTTTTTAAAGAATAGTTACCCGGGAAAACATAAAATGCTCGTAACTCAAGCTGCACAGCTCTTAATCCATACTCTGGTTGCTGGCGGCCGCAAGTTTCAGCAGCCTGTCGAACTGTGCAGGCGTAAGATCATTGTAGAAATAATAGATCGGGTTAACGGGTGTTCCGCGGTGGTGTACTTCATAATGACAATGCGGTCCAGAGCTTTTTCCTGTATTGCCTACATAACCAATTACTTCTCCTCTCTTCACACGCTGACCCACTCTGGCCTTGATACGGTACATATGTCCATATAAAGTCTGGTAGTTGTTGCCATGGTTAATGACCACCCTGTTTCCGAAACCACCGGTATTAAACCCGGCATCTGAAACAACACCATCTGCTGTTGCATAAATAGGCGTACCCTGCGGTGCCGTAAAATCGAGACCCATATGGGCCCTTCTATCTTTATAAATAGGATCTATTCGGTACCCGTAACCCGATGCAATACGGGTGAGATTTTTGTTACTGATGGGTTGAATGGCAGGAATGGATGCCAGTAGCTGTGCCTTATTCTTTACCATTTTAGTTATCTCATCAAATGAACGTTCCTGGTAAGCCATCCTCAAAGCCAGGTTGTTCAACTGTGTCGTCATATTTTTAACCAGTTCTGTTGATCCCATCCCTTGTACAAGCTGCACCTCCTTTCTTTTCTCCATTTCTTTCACACGGGCACTGTCGGGTATGGGATTGGCCTCAAAGATGGATCGATACACTGCATTATCGCGGTTCGCAATTTCATCCATCTGCAATTCCAGTTGTTTCAACCGTTCCGACATGATACTGTAATTCTGGCGAAGATCGTCGTTCTGCTGGCGGAGCAGTTTTTCTTTGGGAGAGTCGATATAACGGAAGGCAACGGCAAAAATGATGATACCAGTTACAATAGATGCTGCAATAAAACCAAATAACTGCAATAAACGCACCCGAAGGGGAGTTTCCAGCTTTTCATAGCGAAGCGTATGCGTATTATAGTAATATTTGATCTTTTTCATAAATCGGGGGGAACCAGTTCACCCGGTTGCTACAGAACAGGCCAATTCCTTACCTTTGATGCCTTTCTAAAGCGCTCAAAGATAGCTTCTGAGCGACTAAAATACAGTTTTTAAAATTTTATGACCAGCGCAGAGATCAGAAAGCAGTTTTTGGATTTTTTTGCTTCCAAGCAACATCAGATTGTGCCATCGGCACCCATCGTGGTAAAAAACGACCCTACCCTGCTGTTTACCAATGCAGGAATGAACCAGTTTAAGGATTTGTTTCTGGGTGAGGCGGTTGTTAAATATCCGAGGGTTACGGACACGCAACGCTGTCTGCGGGTATCAGGCAAGCATAATGACCTTGAGGAAGTGGGTATTGATACTTATCACCATACCATGTTTGAAATGCTGGGCAACTGGAGTTT
>DPWF01000293.1 GCA_003526435.1 Chitinophagaceae bacterium
GTCTTCCATCTGTTCCTGTTTACCGAGGAAGCGAACATCATCTTCAATACCCAGATCGCGTGTAAGTTCTTCCATGCCCGGCCGTTCAGGACCGTCGCCTACCATCAATAATTTGGCGGGCATTTCTTTGCGAACTGCTGCAAATACATGAATTACATCTGCTACTCTTTTTACTTTCCTGAAATTGGATGCATGTATCAGAATTTTTTCTCCATTGGGAGCAATTACTTTACGGAATGCATCAATCGGTTTTTTGTTGAAGCGTTCTACATCTACAAAGTTGTGAATTACTTCAATTTCTTTCTGGATCGGGAAAAACTTATAGGTTTCTTCCCTCAGGTTTTGAGACACTGCAGTAATGGCATCACTCTCATTCAGTGAAAAAGTAACCACAGGCTCATAGGTTTTATCTTTTCCAACAAGTGTTATATCCGTACCATGCAGCGTAGTAATAACAGGTACATTACGATTGGCCTTCTGTTTTACGATCTGTTTGGCCATGTAAGCTGCCGATGCATGGGGTATGGCGTAATGCACATGTAAAAGATCGAGATCATGATTCATGATCACATCCACCATGGTGCTGGCCAGTGCTACTTCATAAGGGGGATAGTCAAAAAGGGGATAAGTAGGTACCCTTACTTCATGATAAAAAATATTTGCATTAAATACATTTAGTCTTACCGGTTGCTGGTAAGTAATAAAATGTACCTGGTGTCCTTCATCAGCCAATGCTTTTCCTAATTCTGTTGCCAACACACCGCTACCACCAAAAGTGGGGTAGCAAACTATTCCTATACGCATGTTTCTAATTGTTTATAGTCGATAGTTTAATAGTCCATGGTCCAAAGTCATTAACTAATGGTCTATCGCCATGGCCTTTTAACTATTTCTCCTGCAATTAACAACAATTCCCTGAATACTGATTCCCACTCATATAACTGGAAGAAACATGACAAATGATTAACTTTAGCACTATGAAAAAAATATTTACGCTTTTGCTATTGTTACCCACAATGCTGTGGGCACAGCAGGATGATGCTGGCATGATTAAAAAAATATCGGATGAAATATTGCGTAACGGTAAGGCTTATGACCTGCTATACCAGTTAACCAAACAGGTAGGTGGCCGTATTGCAGGCTCTCCGCAAATGTATAAGGCCGAAGCCTGGGGCGAGAAAGCCTTGAAAGAAATGGGTGCCGATCAGGTATACCTGCAGGAATGTATGGTACCCCGCTGGGTACGCGGAGCCAGAGAAGATGCAAGAGTAGTCAGTATTGACGGAAAGCCTGCAAACAGGAAACTGGACGTATTGGCACTGGGTAATTCACTTGGTAATGGTAAACCCGTTACAGCGGCCGTTATTGCCTTCAACAGTTTTGAAGAAATGGAAAAAAGAAAGGCAGAAGTAAAGGGTAAGATTGTTTACTTCAATCATTCTTTTGATCCTACTAATATCAAACCTTTTGTGTCGTATGGTCAAACAGGTGTTTCGCGCAGGGCTGGTCCGAGTGCTGCGGCCAAATATGGTGCAGTAGGGGTAATGATCCGTTCACTGACTGAATCAACAGCGAATGATCCGCATACAGGCAGTACGGCATATAATGACTCTTTTCCTAAAATTCCTGCTATTGCCATGGGGCCAAGAGATGCAGATTATATATGGGAACTGAGTAAAAAATCAGGCTTTACGGTAACGATGAAAACCAGTGCCAGATTTTTGCCTGATACCATCGGACATAATGTGATCGGTGAATTAAGAGGAAGTGCACATCCGGATGAAATTATCACGGTTGGCGGACACCTCGATAGCTGGGATGTAAATGAAGGAGCACACGATGATGGCGCAGGTGTGGTACATACCATTGAAGTAATGCGTGCATTGAAAGCCATTGGTTATACACCCAAACGCACCATTCGTTTTGTATTATTTGCCAATGAAGAAAATGGTATGCGCGGCGGTAACAAGTATGCCGAAGTAGCAAAAGCCAAAAATGAAAAACACATTTTTGCGCTGGAAAGCGATGCTGGTGGGTTTACACCAAGAGGTTTTGGTTTTACAGCNNCAGCTCCCAAAGACAAACACGATAAAGCACAGCAATGGTTGCCACTATTGAAACCATATGGAACAGAAGATATGTCGGGTAGTGGCGGTGGCGCCGATATTGGCCCCCTGAACAGAACATTTGGTACACCCATCGCCGGATTTATTCCTGACCCGCAGCGTTATTTTGATCTGCACCACGCCCGTACTGATGTATTTGAGAATGTGAACAAAAGAGAATTATTACTTGGTGCAGTAAATATGGCGGCACTGATTTACCTTGTAGATAAATACGGTTTATAAAATGAATAAACGCAAAATCCTCTGGACCATCGCTACAGTGCTTTTCCTGGCATTAGTGATATTTATTTACTGGCGTTTCTATTTTGTGTATGCAGAAGGTACCAAAGCGGGATTGCTTAATACATTTCAGAAAAAAGGAATGCTGTTTAAAACCTGGGAAGGAAAAGTAATCCAGAGTGGTTTCAGGGCCAATGTGCAGAGTAATGAATTTGATTTTAGTGTAACCAGTGAATCGGTTGCTGAAAAATTATTACGTTGCTCCGGTAAAGAAGTAGAGCTACATTATAAAAGATATATCGGCACATTACCCTGGAGAGGGTTAGAGCGAAATATTGTTGATAGTGTTTACGAAATAAGAGGTGCGGCAACAGAAAGTATCATCGCACCTAAACAACCATAGCAATAAGTAAAAACCCTGCGTAACCTCTGCTTTCTCTTGTTCTCTGCGGTGAAGTTCCTCACGTCACCCGACAAAAAAAATCACCACAGAGAACAAGCGTGAACGGAGTTTTCGCAGGGTTTTATTTAGGCATGTAATAGAAATATAGCCAGCCGTTTATGAATATCAACCGGCTGTTTTTTCCAATCCTGTATGGTCTTGGTTTGAATGGATTCGTTTGCTGCAGTAATATCTACGGCTATACAGAGTTTGGTTTCCTGCTTGCAGGCGTGCAGCAGGTCATTGATTAATGCATTGTTGCGGTAAGGTGTTTCAATAAACAGTTGTGTGCAATTTCTTTTGTATGAATCTGTTTCCAGTTCTTTTATTTTCTTCTTTCTTTCAGCAGCATCAATAGGCAAATAGCCGTTAAACTGGAAACATTGTCCGTTGATACCACTCGCCATTAGTGCCAGCAGGATGGAACTGGGCCTCACCAATGGTTTTATAACTGCACCGATAGCCTGTGCAGCTTCTACTAATACCTGACCGGGATCTG
>DPWF01000255.1 GCA_003526435.1 Chitinophagaceae bacterium
CTGTATCTTGCCGGCAAGATACAGGTGGGCAGGAATACCCTGGCCGTTTATTGTGAAAACACAGGTGGACCGGGCATCATTGATGTGGGGTTGTATAACCAATTACCGGATGAACCCGTATTACAGGCTACACAAACAGCCGTTAACATCACTGCTACGCAAACGCAATACCAGTTTACGTGCGGCGGTATTAGCCTTGGTGTGAAGTTTTTGTCTCCTCTGCTGGCAACTGACCTTGATATCTATTCACGTCCCATCAGCTATATCAGTTTTACCACAAAATCAAATGATGGTAAAGCGCATGATGTAAAAGTATTTTTTAATAGTAGTGCTGATATTGCCCGCAACAAAATGAATCAGCCGGTTAGCAGCAGTACCAGCAAGTATGGCTCATTACTTATTCAAACAACAGGCACTACAACTCAACAGGTGCTAAAAAGAAAAGGTGATGATGTAAGGATCGACTGGGGTTATGCATATCTCGCTGTAAAGGATGAGAAAGGAACACAGCTATTATCATCCAATTCCGGTTCAGAGAATACAGCATCGTCAAATACAGCCATTACTTCACTTTGCAATCTCACAATGGATTATGGGAAAGTGAGTACTACCGTTGTTTCCAGAACCATCTTGCTGGCTTATGATGATCTCTATTCTATTCAGTATTTCAATGTGAATTTAAAAGCCTGGTGGAAAAAGAATTATACTTCTACGGAAGAAATGCTGAAAAAATCGATGGAGGAATTTAAAAGTATTGAAGCCAGTTGTACCCGTTTCGATCAGCAGTTATATGCCGATGCAGTAAAGGCAGGTGGTGTTCAGTATGCCCAACTATGTGTGCTTGCCTATCGGGAATCGCTTGCAGCCCATAAATTAGTGAGGGGCCCAAAAGATGAAATATTGTTTCCCCAGAAAGAAAATTTCAGCAATGGTTCTATCTGGACGGTTGATGTAACTTATCCGTCTGCACCCCTTACTTTAATTTATAATCCTGCTTTATTAAAAGGCATGGTGGAGCCGATTATGCAGTACAGTGAATCTGGCAAATGGGCCAAACCCTTCCCCGCACATGATCTTGGCACATATCCGTTGGCAAACGGCCAAACTTATGGAGAAGATATGCCGGTAGAAGAATCGGGTAATATGATTATTCTAACTGCTGCTATTTGTAAAGCAGAAAAATCTTTAGACTTTGCGAAAAAATATTGGCCCTTATTAAGTCAGTGGGTAGCGTTTTTAAATAAAGATGGCTTTGATCCAGCCAACCAGTTATGTACCGATGATTTTGCCGGGCATTTGGCCCGTAATACCAACCTGTCAATGAAAGCCATTGTAGGCATTGGTGCATACGCCCAGATGGCACAACAGTTAGGTAAAACCGAAGAAGCTGTTAAGTATCAGAAAATCGCACGCGACTATGCAGTAAAATGGATGCAGATGGCAGATGATGGCGATCATTATACACTGGCTTTTGATCAGAAAGGAACCTGGAGTCAGAAATACAATCTGGTATGGGATAAATTATTAAACCTACGCCTCTTTCCCGCTTCGGTATATGAAAAAGAAGTGAGCTACTATCTTACCAGGCAAAACAAATATGGTTTACCTCTTGATAGCCGTAAAACCTATACCAAAAGCGACTGGATTGTATGGACTTCTGTGCTGGCCAGTAAAGAGAAAGATTTCAAGGCATTCATAGATCCTGTTTACAGATATGCCATGGAAACCCCCAGCCGCGTACCCCTCAGCGACTGGCACGAAACAACCGATGGTAAGCAGGTAGGCTTTCAGGCAAGAAGTGTGGTGGGGGGATATTTTATTAAAATGCTGGAGAAGCAATGGAAGCAGTAAGCAGTAAACTGCAAGCCTCAAGCTGCTAGCTACAAGCTACAAGTGTTTGTTTGATTAGTTATCTACTTTTTCACAAAAAATGGAATCCAAACTTGTAGCTTATGGCCTGCTCCTTGTGCCTTGTACCTTGTACTTTGTACCCTGTTCCTTGTTCCTTGTATCTTATTCCTGATCCTTAGCCCTGCTCCTTGTAACTTATAAAAAAAGCCGCTCCAAAATGGAGCGGCTATATTTTTATGCTTAACAGCGTGAAATTACTTCACTTCTACTTCAGCACCAGCTTCTTTCAGCTTAGCAACGATATCGTCAGCTTCAGCTTTAGAGATACCCTCTTTTACTGGTTTTGGAGCACCGTCAACCAGGTCTTTTGCTTCTTTCAGTCCCAGACCGGTCAGTTCTTTTACGATTTTAACTACGTTCAGTTTGCTTGCACCGCCGTTAACGAGAACTACATCGAAAGATGTTTTCTCTTCAGCAGCAGCAGCTCCACCGCCGTCGCCAGCAGCAACTACTACTGCAGCAGCAGCAGGTTCAATACCGTAATCAGCTTTCAATACATCAGCTAATTCCTGAACTTCTTTTACTGTTAAGCCTACTAATGTTTCGGCTAATGATTTTACGTCTGCCATTTTGTTTCAATTTTTTCCGCCTTCATTCCCTGTAAGAGTCCGGCGGATGGTTTAAAAAAATTTGATACCTATTAATTTGAGAATTTGAAAATTTGAAAATTTGAAAATTTTCTCTCTTCTGTTCTCAGTTAATGCTTTGTTTTGAAATCCGGGACCTGAAATCATTTTCAATCCGCCTAAGGCGGACCCAAATTTTCAAATTACTCCGCGCTAGCGGTCGCTTGCTTCTCATGGTGGTGCAATAATGCAGCCAGTACACGTTTAGCAGGAGACTGTAACAATCCGATTACTTCACCGATCAGTTCATTCTTCGTCTTGATCTGGGTAAGTGTTTTCTGGTTGTTATCGCCAGTGTAAATATCACCATTGATGAATGCTGCTTTCAGCACTGGTTTTTCACCATTGCTTGCTTTACGGAAAGAGCTGATGATCAATGCTGGTTCTTTTGGATTCTCTGAGAACATCAATGCAGTTACATTGTTCAGAGACTCATAAACACCTGCATATTTTTCTGCATCCAAAGACTCAAGCGCCTTGCGGATCAGGGTGTTTTTAGCCACTTTCATCTCCACTTGCTTATCAAAGCAGGTGCGACGTAAAGATGACACTTGTGCTACCGTCAGCGATTCTGTATCGGTGATGTAGAAGTTATTGTATTGAGCGAATTTCTCTTTCAGAATTTCGATCACCTCATTTTTTTGATCTTTTGTCATATCTGATCTGTTTTAAAAACCCGGGTCATTTCCATCTCGCCTTAGGCGAGATAAGATCACCAGGAATTAGTTCATTAATGATTTGGTGTCTAAAGCGATACCGGGGCTCATGCTGCTGGCCATGCTCACACCTTTCAGGTAAATACCTTTGGCAGAGGATGGTTTCAGTTTGATGATTGCATTGATCAGTTCAGCACTGTTCTCAGCAATTTTCTCAGGAGCAAATGATACACGTCCGATAGAAGCGTGAACAATACCTGCTTTATCAACCTTGAAGGCGATCTTACCACCCTTCACCTCATTTACCGCAGCAGCAACATCATTCGTTACCGTACCGGTTTTAGGATTGGGCATCAGGTTACGTGGACCTAACACTTTACCCAGCTTACCAATTTTTGGCATTACGGCTGGTGTAGCGATGATCACGTCGATATCAGTCCATCCACCTTCAATTTTGGTGATGAATTCATCCAGACCTACAAAATCAGCACCGGCTTCTTTAGCAGATGCTTCTTTATCTGGCGTACAAAGTACCAGTACTTTTTTGGTTTTACCGGTACCATGTGGTAATGAAACGGTACCACGAACCTGCTGGTCTGCTTTCTTAGGATCTACACCCAGACGGATATGCAGGTCAACAGAACTATCAAATTTGGTACAGTTGATTTCTTTTACAAGTGTAGAGGCTTCCTTCAGGGAATAAGCTTTAGTCTTATCCACCTTTGCTGCTGCTACTTTTCTTTTCTTAGTCAGTGACATTTTTTACAGATTAAAAGGTGAATAAATTAATTATTTTCCCAGGGGGCTTTTCCTTCTACAGTTAAACCCATACTG
>DPWF01000095.1 GCA_003526435.1 Chitinophagaceae bacterium
ATAAGGGCTTACGCCTTCTTTGGTGAAGCGGCGCCCGAATTGCAAGCCTTTTTTAGAGCGGGTAGTAGCCATAATGCGGTTCTGGTTTTAGCGGTTATTTAATGGGTCCTGCGGATTAACGAAATGTTAAGCGGTTGACGAAAATATCTTTCCAAACTGATAAACCAAGACCGTAAATATGCACAGCTTGTGAATAAAGAATGTGGATTATTTCACAGGCCAAATCAGGGTTGAATTTGCCGCAATATCCCCGGTTGTGGGAAAGATTTTTTGGGGTGAAGGTTTGTTCAATGGGGAATTTTCCGTAAATCATGTAGGGGGAAAATGAGAAAAAAACCGACGCTTTCAGGCTGCGAAACGGGTTCAACACATTATCTTTCAAATAAATGCGAAACAATCAGTCGTTTAGCGTCTTAAACAAAAACTTTTCTGCATTTTTGCAGGAGCATCCATCTGATACTGAATGAAGCAGGTTTTATATCAACAATTGGCAGAAAGAAAGCGATCCGGCAGAAAGTCCTTCACGGTGCTTATCGACCCCGATAAGGTTGACAGCAACAATATTGACCAGTTGGTAACACTGTCCGTTGATGCAAAAGTGGATTATTTCTTCGTAGGTGGCAGTCTGGTGATATCCAGCCATCTTGATGAATGTATTCAGCAGATCAAAGCCGCCTGCGATATTCCGGTGATTCTCTTCCCAGGCTCCCCTTCTCAGGTAAGCAAATATGCGGANNTCTCTCACTAATCTCTGGTCGTAACCCGGAACTACTTATTGGTCAGCATGTAATCAGCGCCCCTTTTGTAAAAAAGAGCGGACTGGAAATTATGCCCACGGGTTATATGGTGATTGATGGCGGTGCCCCTACAACTGTTTCCTATATTTCTAATGCTACTCCGATACCAGCCGATAAAAATGAAATAGCCATGTGTACAGCCATGGCCGGTGAAATGCTGGGTATGAAACTGATTTATATGGATGCCGGCAGTGGTGCCAAACGCCCCATCAACGAAACCATGATTGAAAAAGTAGCGCGTCATATTGAAGCTCCCTTAATTATTGGTGGTGGTATTACCGATCCTGAAAAGGCATATCGCAACTGTAAAGCCGGGGCCGATGTAATTGTGGTGGGCAATGCCATTGAAAAAGATTCTTCACTCATTAAAGAAATGAGTGCGGCCATTCATAGCAGTGCCACTGTTCAGCAGAATGGCTGATTACCGAACGAGTACCCATACCTTACCACTAATACAGGCAGCGAAACAAAAGATTCATCAGTAGTAATTACTGATAAATTGTTGTTTCCTTTTCTGCCCGCGGGTTTTGTCATTTGCAAAAAATAACGAATGAGACCTGCACCATTATACCTTTCTGCCTGCTTTATACTTACAGATTTGTTGATTTTTATTTTGCTAGCAAAGCTGCTAAACAATCAAAAATACTACTCATAATTATGCTGGTATGGCTCAGGGCACAAGGTATTATAGCCGCCACCAGATTCTACACCGATAGTAATAGCCTGCATCCCCGAATGTTGGTCATGCTGCTTCCACCATTCTTGAGTATTGTGCTGTTGTTTACAACTACCTGAGGAAGATATTTTATAGACGGCTTTGACATCACCTGGCTCAAGTGGTTACATGTGGTTCGCATACCCGTTGAAATAACGTTCCTGTTATTGTTTATAGAAGGACTGGTACCAAACTAATGACTTTTGAAGGAATTAATTTCGATACTTTCTCAGGTATTACGGCACCGGTTATTGTTTATTTTGGTTATCGTAAACAACTAGGCAAATCGATTTTAATCGCCTGGAACCTTATCTGTCTGGGCTTATTATTCAATATGGCTCATCATAGCATTCTTTCTGTACCCACGCCATTCCAACGTTTCTGATTTGAACTGTCGAATAGGGTCTTACTCATTTCCCATATGTATTTCTGCCAGGTTTTATTGTACCATCCTTATTTTTTGCGCATTTGGTTACGATCAGAAAAATAATCTTTAATAAATAAATGTTGATATTCTGTATAGCTTCATCACACTTCTTCAGACAATAAACAGCAATACTAATTTAACAGATATCTGTATATATTATTCGTGTATACTGTTATCTGCTATTGAACAGTCGTTCCTAAATGTGAGAATCTTGTAAGATTTAAAAGGAAATATGTAAGTATTCTGAAATCCACAGTGGTCAAATTGCATAGGTATCCCTTTAAACAAAATTAAATGGCCAAAAAAGGCAGTATTACATATATTAAAAATGACGAATCAACGATTCCGAGGGCTTTAAAGAAAGTGGATATCCCAACTGCCGAGTTTTATAGTCAGGTAATTGACAGCTTACTCGACTATGCCATTTTCACGATTGATAATGAATTAACCATCAATAGCTGGAACGCCGGCGCTACCGGTATCTTTCAATATGAACCTGATGAAATTCTAGGTAAACCATTTCATACTATTTTTTCCGATACTGATATTTCAGACGGAATCCCTGAAAAAGAGGTCGAACTTTCTATTAAAGAAGGAAAGGCAACAGATAATAGATGGCATATTTGTAAAGACGGTAAGAAAATATTTGCGCATGGATTGGTATTTGCACTAACAGGAAGTGATGATGAGCCTCTAGGCTTTGTTAAAATACTAAGAGATATTACTGAAATGAAAAGAAAGGAAGATGCCATTGACATTCATGTGAAAGAACTTGAAACGCTGAATACGCATAAAGAAAGTGTGATTTCTATTCTATCTCACGACTTACGAAGTCCACTTGCCGGCTTTATCAGCTTAATCGATTATACGAAAACAAACCTTGCCGAAATAGATCAGACTGAATTACAAGGGATTTTAGAGATTTTACACAGCTCTGCTATTACAGAATTAGAACAACTGGATCATTTAGTAGAATGGGGTAGAATAAAATATGCTTCCGAAACTTTTTTCCCTGTTCAAACTAACCTATTTCTGGCTACTAAAAAAGTGATTTCGTTACTGGTTGAAAATATACTATCAAAAAAAATAAATGTAACCATTGATATACCATTCGATTATATTGTTTTTGCTGATACAAAAATGCTACATTCTACACTGCAGAACCTCATTTCGAATGCAATCAAATTTTCACACATAGAAGGAGCCATAACGGTTACGGTTATTAGGCAAGAGAATAGATCTGTTATTGCAGTAAAAGATACAGGAATTGGTATAGCGCCTGAAATATTGGACCAATTGTTTACACCCAGTTTAACTGCGCTGTCATCACGCAGATCAAATAATAGCAGTGCGGGTATTGGCTTATTACTATCAAAGCACCTGGTAGAAAAACATAAAGGTGAAATATGGGCAGAAAGTAAAGAGGGAGAGGGCGCCAGTTTTTTCTTCTCCTTACCCGATCAGTGCACTGCTTCCAATGAGGATCAAGAAAGCCAGAAAGATGGCATTGAAAAGAACGAAATAAATACAACAGTTAAATAATTTATAAGCGTTAACAATTATTACTGATATTAAACTAAGCAGCATTTGAAAATTCACATTAAGTATATGGTATCGTTCCGATGTAAACTGGTAGTCATCGAGCAATTAGACAAACTGAATTTGAACTATGGAGAAGTGCTCCTGGGTGAGGTTTCCATCAAAGGCGAAATCACTGATGAACAACGCGAAAAATTAAGGATCGGCTTACTTAAAAAAGGTCTCGAGCTTATGGATGACAAGAAAGCCATGCTAATCGAAAAAGCCAAAACGATTATAATTGAAATGATACATTATGATGAAGAACCGCCAAAAACAAATTACTCAGATTACATCAGTGAAAAATTGGGATGCAGCTATACCTATATAGCCAATCTGTTTTCAGATGTTACTGGCACTACCATCGTAAACTATATCATAGCACACAAAATTGAAAGAGTAAAAGAGCTACTGCTATATGATGAACTTAACCTGACCGAAATCAGTTACAAACTTCAATACAGTAGTGTTGCCCATCTATCAAATCAATTCAAAAAAATCACTGGTTTAACGCCTACCTACTTTAAACAAATTCGCCAGTTCAGAAAAAGAATTCAACTCGAAGAAGTGGGCATTGGTGATACAGATATACCATCTTAGTAAAAAATCAATCAAGGTTTAATTGTATCCTATTAATGACTTCCGGCTTTCATTTCTCCTGCTGTGATGGCAATAGGCAATATATGCTGTTTGGGTGGTAACAGACAGGTGGCGAAAGCAGTAAAAGCACAAGGCGGGTTGAACGCTTTATTAAAATCAAGTACGGTCATTCCATCATCACCGGGCATTTTTGCATATAAATAACGACCGGCAGGATAAGTAGTGGTACCACTCGTTTCATCTCCGAAGACAATAAAAAGTTTATCCCCCTCTGTGAGCGCATCTAGCATATACATGGTTCCCTGGATGGTGAAATGCAATTTACCGGGCGAGAATTGCATAATAGTCTGACCCAGCACATTTTCAATAGGAATATTTGTTTGAAGAATAGGACGTATCAGTTTTGCCTTTACCCGAAAAGACGTATCAATGTCAAAACAGGGAATTTCCTTTAATTCATTTATAGCGGGATGTTCAAGATTTCTAAAGCGAATGCCAATTCTGTCTCCCCTTCTAATCAATGTCCAGCGATAAGATGCAAATGAAATTAGCGGTTGTTGTAAAGAATCCTGATGAAATACAACTGCTTCTTTTTTAAATACAGCATTCACTTTTATATCAATAGACTTATTAAGCATCTGTGTTACCGTATTTCCTTTCTTCTCATAATAACCTACACCTGCCGGAAATGACGGGATCGGAAAACGTATCGCATCAGTTACTGAGCCACCAAAAGTTTGCTTCCCTTCAGATAACCAGAACAAACCGGCCAGATTAAGCCAACCAGTCTCAGATTTCAATTCTGCTATCCGGTGTTCTTTCCATTGCCTTATGTCTTCTGTATAGTTTTGTGAGCATAAACTCGTGTTATTTAGACAAATAAATACAAGAAATATCCATTTTGATACCATGGGCCAATCTACGATTTTTAGAGAAAACGATGTGAATACTCTCATACCTGATGCCGACCTCTTATCAAATAGATACCGGCCATGTTTTTAGCTTCGTTTTACTTTGCCCCCTCAGGAATGGATTTATTGATTTTGTAAAAATTGAATGATGAATGAAAGATTATCAATGTGTTATGATAGTGTAAGGTGACCAGCAAGTTTTATGACTTCTATGGTACCCTGAAATAACGGGCCTCCCGAATCAATCAAAAATGGCTCATTTTTGCAGAATTCGGTCTGTTTCTTATCTTAGTAACAGATTATCAATGTCTTAAGAACCTTAATCCCCCGTAAACTTTTAAGATGTGACACAGATTGCCGTGTAAATGTCATGGCAAGCGAATTATTATCTGTTGTTGGCTTCATACAGGCAGCAGGTAATAAAAAGTTTTCATCTATTATCATGACCACTGTTGTCTTTTATGAAACTATTTTTTGATATCTTTTACACCCTTACACAACCGTTGAAACCAATGACTACTGTTTTTGTGAAAGACTACATACAAAACCGGAAAAGAAAAGTGGGCAGATCCTGTTTTCTTTTGATGATTTTACTTGTATTTTCTGTTTCATATGCTTTTGGCCAGCATACGCTTACGATTTGCAGCGGTGGTAATCCTAATTTTGCACCTGCAGGTAATCCGAGTTCTTTAAGGTACACATGGGGCGTTCCTACTGTTGCCCCTGCCGGAGCAGTAGCAGTAAGCCCTCAAAATACACCACAGGTTACCGTGAATCAAACCCTGGTGAATAATACAAGTAATCCGGCGGTTGTTACTTATAATGTTGCCGTATCTGATGGTAGTAGTTTTACACTTGATGTTACTGTAAATCCAACTCCAAGGTTATCAAACAGTACAGCCACTACGAGTATTTGTAGTGGAGCAAATTTTAATTTTACAATCTCAAGTGCGACTGCAGGAACCAGTTTTAACTGGGTTCGTCCATTGTCTACAGGTATTACACCCAATACCAACACAGGTAACGGCAATATCAGTGAAGCATTAACCAATACCGGTAGTAATCCACTTACTGCTACCTACCAGGTAACTCTCAGCGCTAATGGTTGCAACAATGTACAAAGCATTGCAGTGGTTGTTAATCCTTTACCCGCTTTAAATAGTTCATTGTTACCTGCTGATGTATGCAGTGGTTCACAATTTGTATACAATCCTACTTCTGATCAGTCCAATATTAATTTTAACTGGAGCAGGTCTACTGTAGCTGGTATTTCCAATGCAGCAGCTACAGGCACCAACAGCCCTAACGAATTATTAACCAATACCACACTTACGCCAATTGCAGTTCCTTATATCTATAACTTAGTAAGTACTGCTACCGGTTGTGTGAGAACACAAACCGTTACCGTAGAAGTAAATCCTTTACCTACTTTAAGCAGCAGTACTGCTAATGCTGTTATCTGTAGTGGCACTTCTTTTAATTACAATCCTGCCAGCGCTCTTGGCGGTACATCTATTGCCTGGAGCCGTGCCACAATAGTAGGAATAAGCCCCAACTCTGGTGTGGGTAATGGTAATATCAGTGAAGTATTGGTAAACAATAGTAATCTCAATCCCGTAACTGTTACGTATGATTTTACATTGAGCAATTCAGGTTGTGTAAACAATCAAAGTTTTAATGTGCTGGTGAATCCAAGACCAACACTGAGTAGTTCTATGAACACGAATACAGTTTGCAGTGCAAGTCCATTTAATTACACACCAACATCGCTGCAATCCAATATTACATTCGCATGGAGCAGGCCATTCACTGCAGGCATCAGTAACGCTGCAGCTACAGGAACCGATAATCCGCAGGAAGCTTTAACAAATACCACCAATAATACTATCGTAGCATTATATACTTATACCTTAACGAATGGTATCACTGGTTGTAGCAATACACAGAATATTTTTGTTGCCGTTACACCCATACCAAGTTTATCTGATGGGGTTACATCTATTTGTAATGGTCAGACATTTTCATATGATCCACCCGGTGCTCCTACCAACACTACTTATACCTGGACCACACCTGTAATAAGTCCTGTATTGAATATTACCGGCGGATCTGCAAATGCTATAGAATCTCAGTATGTAAGTCAGAGTTTAAATAATGTTAGTGGTGCCAGTGCAACGGCAACCTATACAGTTACACCAAAAACAAATGGTTGTGTGGGTAATACGTTTAATGTTGTAGTTACCGTTGCTGCTGGAGCTACTCCTAATATTCCTTTGAATAGCCAGTTTGCACCTCCACCGGTGTGTAGTAATACTTTTTTCAATTACACAGCACTGAGCAGTGCAACCACTCCTACTTTTTCATGGCGAAGGTACCCTGCAGCAGGCATTACTAATACAGCCCCGGCTACTGGAGTAGGCGCCAGTATTTCAGAACAACTGGTAAATAGCACAACAACCCCGGCTACTGTTACCTATGCTATCTACGTAACATCTGGTGGATGCACCAATACACATTTTATTACTGCAACTGTAAATCCTGCCACTGCTTTAAGCAGCAGCTTAACACCAGCAGCTATTTGCAGCAATACACAGTTTAGTTATACCCCTACCAGTAACACTCCTTCCACTACACAATTCAATTGGACAAGGGCGTTTGTTACAGGTATCAGTAACCTTAGTGCCAGTGGCACCAATAATCCGAATGAACCACTTATCAATACTACCAATAACCCTATTGATGTGGTGTACACTTACAATCTTGTAACATCTGCGGGTTGTAGTAACACACAGGATGTTACCGTTCGTGTGAACCCAACACCAAGGCTTACGACTACAACACCTTCCCCAACAGAGATTTGCAGTGGAAATACTTTTTTATTCAACCCCACATCTCCCACAGCAGGTGGTCCTGTTATTTTTCAATGGACAAGGTCGGCGATTAATGGCATCAGCAATGGTAGTTCTGCCGGATTGGGTAGTGCAGAGGAAGATCTCATCAATACAGGTATCAACCCATTAACGGTTACTTATAATTATACGACTATTGTAAGTGGATGTAGCAATACACAATCCGTTAATATTCTTGTAAAACCAGTTCCGGTTGTAACCAATAAAACTGCCATTATCTGTAGTAATAGCAGTTTCAGTACAACAATCAGTAATATTCCCAGCGGTACTGTTTATTCATGGGGTGTACCAACAAGCTCACCTGCAGGTGCTGTTACAGGTGGCACTTCAGGTACTTTACAAACTTCAATAGGACAGCAACTTTTTAATACCAGCATTGATCCGGGCAATTTGTTTTATACAGTTACCCCTTCAGCCAATGGTTGTACTGGTTTGAATTTTACAGTAGCTGTTACGGTGAATCCTGCACCTGTAGCGTCAAGTGTTACTTTACCTGCGATTTGCAGTGGCACTTCTTTTAACTATACACCACCCGGTATTCAAAGTGGCACATTATATTCCTGGGGTAATGCTACACAGAATCCTGTATCTACCATTACAGGCGCCAATGCAGATGCCGCAAGAACTTCTATCGGACAATCACTTGTAAATCTTACCAATGCTGTAGCCAATGCGGTTTATACCGTTACGCCAGTAGCAAACGGATGTCCCGGAAATTTATTTACGGTTACCGTTCCTGTGAACCCCGTAGCCTCGATCTCAACTCAATCTGTATCGGTTTGTTCAGGTAATAGTTTTTCAGTATTGCCATCGCCTGTTCCTGCTGGCACTTCTTACACATGGACAGCTCCAGTCATTGTTCCAACAGGAACTGTTGCAGGCAGCATTGCACAGGCTACTCCTGTAACCAGCATTTCGCAATTTGTCACCAATACAACAAACACGGCTTCACAGTCGCAATATCAGGTTACACCTATTACTGGTAGTTGTGCAGGGGCTTCATTCGCCGTAAATGTTACGGTTAACCCTTCAACCTCTCTGAGTAGTAACCTGACTGCTCCCGCTATTTGTAGTAATAGTAATTTTAGCTATGTACCTTCAAGCAACACACCTTCTACCACTACTTTTAACTGGTCGAGAGCTGCTATAACAGGTATTGTAAACCCTGCCTCTTCTGGTGCGAACAGTTTGTCTGAACTACTTGTCAACAATACCAATAATCCTATTACTGTTACCTATGTATATAGCCTTGCCACTTCGGCTGGTTGTACCAATACACAAAATGTAACGGTGGTTGTAAATCCAATTCCGGTACTTACCAGTCTTGCCAATCCGCCTGCCATTTGTAGTGGTAATACGTTTAATTATTTTCCTGCATCAAATGTTACAGGAACCAGTTTTAACTGGAGCAGAAATTTACAGGCATTTATTACCAATGGTGCCGCTATAGGCAGTAATAATCCTGGTGAAATATTAGTGAGC
>DPWF01000389.1 GCA_003526435.1 Chitinophagaceae bacterium
GTCAGGTGCTTTCTTTTTTACCGGTTGTAGTAAGGATCCAGTTGTTCCTAAATCGCAACATGAATTAATGTTTGATTACCTGACCAGTGAATTGGGTAACAAACAATGGTTCCTGAAAGCCATTTATGTGAATGGGGTTTTACAACCGTTGACCGACGCGCAAAAGAAGTATTACAAAACCTACACCCGGGTACCAGGCAGTCCTTTTAATGCCACTTTCCTTGACGATGATGGTAACAGGGGGAAGGCCGTACTGCTCAGCCAGCTTCAGTTATTGGAAAACATCACAAATGGCCCATTAGGTGGTTTAACGAGAAACTACATCATTATTGAATTGAAGGAAAAATCGATGGATCTGGAGATCAGCAACCCTCCGGGATATCCTTCACAGGTGGTGAGAGAAGTGTACTATGCCAATTAAGAAGCTAACATATATCATCGTGTTTTTGGTGCTTGCCTGTGTTTCAGGTAAAGCCCAGATGAGTATTAGTTTCCTGAGTACCAACAGCGGGATAATTTCAACGCCCTCGGTAAATATCAGTGGTTCGTCTAAGTGTCTGGTTATAGGTGGCTCGGCAGCTACATTGAACATTGCCAACAATGGTACAGGTGCTTTTGACCCTACCTGCCAGGAAAAGCCACCAGTAGCAGATACTACACGCTTTTCTTTGTCGTTAACTGTGTATCCAAACCCTACCCGTGGCTCAACGATGTTGAAAGCGGCAGGTGAATTTGATCAAAGCCTCTCTTGCCTGGTAAAAGTTATAGCTATTGATGGTAAAGTGATGCTGGGACAAATGGTACCAATGAATAAGGTAAAAGCAGGTTATATGATCGATGCCAGCCATTGGGCGCAGGGAACATATACCGTAGTAGTAGAGTTGATGAATAAACGCTATACTTTAAGATTGATTAAAATATAGTCTGTTTTATTAATAGGTTGAAATAATGGGTATTTTTGCAAGTTAGGAATATCGTAACTTACTGAATACCTTGAAGATATAAGAGAGACACCGACATATCCTATGAAAGACCATTTTTTAAAAGTCTTGTCCTCTGAACAACCAAAGGTTTTGAAAGCCGTATCCTATGGAAAACTATTAAGTCTATACTTAATTGTTAACCGTATATAATTAATCGTTTATGAAAAACACAACGATCAAACTGGGAATCCTGTTGCTGTTAGTTTTTCTGACAGAAAGCCTTATTGCACAACCTCCTCCATTTTGGTTTTTACAAAATGTGGCTAAAGACAACCAGGGTAATCCTGCGCGTAACCGTACCATTCATATTCGTAGTGCTATTTACCATAGGTTACCCGTAGGTGGTACATTGGTGTATGAAGAATCACACCAGGTGCAATCAGATAACGATGGTGTATATGGGTACACCATGGGAAGAGGAATAAGGTCAACCAACCCTGCCCTTAAAGACAGTTTGAATAAAATAGATTGGGGAAATGGTCCATATTTCATCAATACAAAAATTGCAGTAGCGCCTTCTATACCAGCCCCCTGGTGGATTGCGGCGAATAATTATATCGATATCGGTACCTCTCAGATCATGAGTGTACCATATGCATTGTATGCAGGTAATGCAAGTGTTACCAATGTGAACACCAATATTGCTGCTGGTCCGCCCAATACTTTTTTGACAACAGATAGTTTAGGAAATGTAAACTGGACCACACCACAAGCTGCACAGGTGAATGTTACACAGGTAAGTTATACAAATCTGGCCCAGGCTGCCGGTGCAGATGCAGAAATTAATCCCAATACTACAACGGTCATAAAAGTACCTGTTCAAAATGCAAAAGCAGGCGATCCTATTTTGATTACGGCATTGGATGACTATATCGACTGGACTGTTTATGGAGCCTGGTGTAAGGTGGATGGAGAGATTAATATACGGTTTGGAAATTTTACGGATCGAAAAGTGAGTGTAAGAGGAAGCCAGTATAAAATTGTACTTGTAAAATAATTTGATTAGTGAGAATTAGTTATCGCATAGTGAAAAATATTGCATACATCCCCAAAGGGCTGGTCATTCTGGTGCTGGTATTATTGTCATTTGTATCAAATACCAGTGCGCAGAAATTTGGTGATAACCTGGGTAACCATATTGCGTCAGACACTTTGCGTATGAATGGATTCCGTATTGTGAATGCTCAAGGCATTGCTATTGGTACGGCGAGAATTCTCAATAATAATATTGCTTTACAAATTGATGGATTAGATAAAGCGCTTTTACTACCACGTGTAACTGATACATTAGCTATACCTAATGCCAACGCTGTAAATGGTATGTTGGTGTATAGTCTAGTGGATGATAAGTTTTATTTCAGACAAAATGGGGTATGGGTAAATTTTGGAACACAAAATAATATTGCAGGTGTTGTAAGTTTCAATGGACAGGTGGGTGCTATTACGATGAGTGGAGATGAAAGCACCGGCATTAAAGTAACTAATGTACCGGGTACCAATGAATGGATCGTATCTGCCATGAATACGACGTCTTTATGGAGTGCTAGCCGATTAATGGGAAGGCAGATTTCAGGTACAGCTCCAACAAATGGTCAGGCATATATATGGGATACCGGATTAAATGCATGGGTCCCTAAAAATGTTGGCAATCTTGCTGCGCCCACTGTAACGGGTCAAAAAACAGATTCGATTGTTACTACGATTAATGGTACACTCAGAAAGATACCATCATCTCATTTTCTTTTTGTAACCGATACTGCCGCTATGCTTAGCGGTTATGTTCGTGAGCAAAGGTTCTTAGATTCATTGGCTGCTATAAGGGCCAGCATGGCTCAGTTAAAAGTGAATATTGATACGTTGCCTAATCTGGTAGTAACTGGTACCATTACCGGCGGAACTTATAGTGGTACACTGGCACCAACTGCACAGGCAAGTATTACAAACCTTGCAAATGTTAATTCAATTACTGCTACCAACGCAAAAATAACCAACGCCAATATTACCAATCTTACAGGATTAGCAAACTTAAGTGCAACTGGAACCATTCAGGCGGGAACGTTAAGTTCAACCAACGCAACGATAACTAATTTAAGCGGCTTAACGAACTTAAGTGTAAGTAATACGGTGCAGGCAGGATCTGTAAGTGCCACGAATATTACAGGGTCCTCGGGTATTTTTGATAATATCACGGTGACTGGTAATATTATTGGCGGAACGATCAGTGCTACATTAAATGCAGGTACGCAAAATACAATTACGAATCTTGCTAATATCCAGAACATTACAGCAAGCGGAACAATCTCAACAAATGTAATTAGTGCTACTACAGCCAATATCTCTAATCTTACTGGTGTAAATAATTTTAGTGTAACCAATACTATTCAGGCAGGAACAGTAAGTGCAACGAATGCGAATATTACCAATTTAAGTGGCCTTTCTAATTTAAGTGTAACCGGCACAGCCCAGATAGGCACAGTAAGTGCGACAAGTGTAAATGGCGGATCAGGTACTTTTGATAATATC